>NZ_LZJJ01000211.1:0-8453 GCF_001667625.1 Mycobacterium sp. E1715 | reverse complement strand
AGGCCCAGCAGCGGGCAACTCAGGTTCGGCGCCAGCTGCAGGATCGGTTTCATGGCCTTGGGCATCCCCTCCGGCGGATCCTCGACGATGAAGGCGCCATAGCAGTCCACCGCGGCATCGAACGGCAGCGAACACGCCGCCAGGTATGCGTGCCGCCCGCCGGAGCAATGCCCGATGACGCCGAACCTGCCGTTGGCGCCCGGCAACGAGCGCAAGTGCTCGACCGCGCCCGCGACGTCGCCGACCAGGCGCTCGTCGGGCACGCCGCCCGCCGCCCGCGCCGCCGCCGCCGCATCGTCGGGCGACGCGCCCGGCGCCTCACGCGAATAGAGGTTCGGGGCCATGGCGTGGAAGCCGCTGACGGCGAGCCGCCGGACGAACTCCTTGGTCTCGCGGTCATAGCCGGGCATGTGATGGATCCACACGACCCCGCCGCGAGTGCCCTCGGCGAGCGGAGTCGCCAGGTACGCCTCGATTTCGTCGCCGCCGTGACCGGTAATGGTGATCGTCTCCGCACGGATGGCGTCTGGGCTGACCGCGTTCATTCGCGACTCCTCTTTGGGCTCCCTGGTCGGCCGCAACCCGACGCGGAGCGCGTGCGGCCGGTCCGGGCCCGCCCCGCCGGAACCCAACGTAGCGGAACACCCCCGCGCCGTCAGCGCCGCTTGTCGCGCACCTTGTACGTCGAGGGCCACGACTTGCGGGACTCGTCCCCCGTCAACGGGATGCCCATCCCCCCGACCTTCACGTTGTAGGCCTCCTTGCCAGGACCGACCTCCCGATTCGCGTGCTCCTGGGCAAGGAAGTACAGCTCGTCGATCGTGGCCTCGTCGTAGGCGACGAACGAGGTTTCCCGCGCCACGTCGTCGATCCCGGCGAGCATCCGCTCGGGCAGCACCCGCGACGCCAGCGCCGCCAGTCCGAACAGCGTGAACGGAATGAGCCAGTAGCAGGCGTACGACAACGGAGTCCTGGTGTCCAGGATGGTGGCATCGCCCCGGATGAGCGGCGGGATCGCCGACGACACCGTCATGACGGCCAGGGTTCCCACCCACACCCAGCTCAGGACGTTGACGGCCCGCGCGAACAACTCGGTCGTGCGCACGTCCGGGGGCTGCTCCGCGGCGGCGAACGCGCGCACGAACGGCTTGCCCGTCAGCGTGCCGGCGAGCGCGACCACCAGGAAACCGGCGATGCTCAGCGGGAGTATCCACCGGTGGGAGAACCGGTCACCGAGCGCGAAGGTCAGCCCCGTCAGCACCACAAACACTGCGGCGGAACCGATTTCGAGCGTCCGCTCCGGCTTGCCGGTGAGGTGCCCGATCGCCAGTGCGACGGCAGCGACGGCCAGCCCGACGAGTGCGGCCGCCGGCAATGGGACGTTACCGACGAGCACCCAATAGACGATCCACGGCGCAAGACCAAACAGCATGCCCACGAGGGGTCAGTGTATGAGTGACGGTTTCCGTCGTCCTCGGGGGCCGGGTCGAAAATTTGGTCCGCGGCCCACGACCCCCGCCGCGCGGCGTTCTCGGGCCGCCGGATTCCCGCGGCGCCAACGGCTTTCCCGGCGGAAGGTGACGCCGCGGAGAGGGCTTATGGCCCTTGGCGCGCGGCCTTGCGGGGGTCAGTGTTGGAGCGGTACGGATCTGAAGGCTGTCACCGCGACAGGGTAGGGCTAGGTCGAGCTATGGGTCGCACGGCAACGCCGGCTGAAGGCGTGGTGGCGATCGGCGCATCCGCCGGGGGCATCGAGGCGTTGAGCGAACTGGCGGCGGGGATGCCGCCGGACTTTCCGTTCGCGGTCATGATCGTCATCCACATGAGCCCGGGAGCGCCGTCCCTGCTGGCGCAGATCATCAACCGAAGCGGCCCGCTGCCCGCGGTCGCGGCGGTCGGCGGTGCGGTGCTGGAGGCCGGCCGGATCTACGCCGCCGTGCCCAACCACCATCTGCTGGCCAGCGACCACCGGGTGGCGCTGTCGGACGGACCGTGGGAGAGCGGTCGCCGACCCGGCATCGACGCACTGTTCCGGTCCGTCGCGCTGGACTATGGCCCACGCGCGATCGGCGTTCTGATGTCGGGGCTGCTCGACGACGGCGTGGCCGGACTGCGCGCCATCAAGTCCAAGGGAGGGGCCACAGTGGTTCAGGAACCGAGCGACGCGCTGTTTCCCGACCTACCGAAGAACGCCATCAAGGCCGGCCTGGCCGATCACACGGCCGCGGCAAAGGAGATCGGCAGCCTGCTCGGGCGGCTCGCCGACCGGAACGTCGAGGAGCCGGCGGCCGATCCCGACGGGCGACTCGAGTTGGAGAATCAGATCGCGATGGACAGCCAGTTCGCCGCGTCCGTCGGCGTGGAAGACCTGGGCCCACCGACCGGATACACGTGCCCGAGCTGCAACGGAGCTCTGATGTCGGTTGGCGACAACGCCTACCGCTGCCAGGTCGGCCACGCGTGGACGGCCCAGGCGCTGCTCGTCGCCTACGGCGACGAACTCGAAGAAGCGATCTGGGCGGCGATCCGCAACCTGAAGGACACCGCGCGGCTGTCCCGCACCCTCGCCGAGAACGCCGAAAGCGCAGCGGATCTGGAAGGCTATACGGTCGCGGCGAACCGGGCCGCCCACGCGATTGCCGCGTTGCGGCAGGGCCTGCTGACGGCGAAGGCCGACAGTCGGAGCGGCGGGAGCACCTAAGCGGTGTGCAACGCCATCGCCAGGAAGTCGAGACGCCACAGCGACTCGAACAGTTTTCGCCCGAATTCCCTTACCAGTTCGGCATTTTCGGGGCCGACGTCGCCCTGGCGGGCGACGTGCTCGATGATCTCCCGAATCGTCCGGCGGCCGTCGACCTGCTGAACGAACGGCAACTGGGCCGGGTTGAGCTTCAGCTTGCTGCCCGGCAGATGGATATCGTCCCCGGCGAGCAGGCAGGCCGTCCGCAATAGCGGAACGTAATCGAGCGCCTCGGGCGTCGAGAAATCGATCGCGTAGTGCTCTTTCGGGCGTTCGGGGCGGCAGGCCATGAAGAAGTGCGTGGCATTCGCAGGCTGCAGGCGTTCCATCACCGACCACAGCTGGACGTCGGGCAGCTGGTTCAGCAGCGCCTGGAACCCGCTCGCCGGCGCGACGACGTCGTGCGGGTAGTACGGCGTCTTGTGAAACCAGCCCTGGAATGCCAATCCGGCGGCGCCGACCAGGTCCAGGCATTCCGCGACGGTGTAGCTCCGCTGGCGACTGTGCAGGAACGTGTCGACCAAAGCGCCGTCGGACACCAGATCGCGCGCGCCCTTCAGATACGGGCGGACGGGGTGATCCGCGGGCAGCACCGCGATCGCCTCCTTGACCATGTGGACCGATGCGTCGTCCTGCCCCAGCCCCAGGTCGCGGAACGCCGATTCGAGCATCTCGACGCCGATCCGGCCGTACTTGGCGTACAGCATGACGGCCAGCACACCGTCCGCGCGCAGGCACCCGCCGAGCGCCTTCAGCCCGGTCAGCGGATCCGCCATGTGGTGCAGGACGCCGGTGGACACGATGAGGTCGAAGTCGCGCCCGAGCGTCGCCACCTCTTCGATGGGCAGCAGGTGCAGCTCCAAGTTGTCCAGGCCGTGCCGGTCTTTCAGGTACCGCTCGTGTTCCAGCGCCTTCCGGCTGACGTCGATCGCGACCACCCTGGCGGCGCGGTTCATGAAGGCGAAAAGCGCCGCCTGGAAGGTGCCGCAACCCGCGATCAGAATGTCCAGGTCCGGTACGTACTCCCGGTTAGGCCACAACACCCGGTGCGCCCAGAACGGATCGAACCAGTCCCAGTGGGTCTTGGTCCACGCCGCCAGATCGGTCACCGGGGGCGGGTATTCCCAGCGATCGTATTGACTGGAGACGCCGTCGCTCCGCGGATCGTCGGTCACTTCGGCGCGGCTCCTTCGCGGTGGCGGTCGCGACCAACTTACTGTGCCGTGGGCCGTCCGGCTTGCTTACGGCGTCCCGGCTCACATCAGCGGGGGCCCTGGGACCAACCAGATCAGCGAACTGTCGATGAGCCCCCGGTACTGCGGGCAGTAGGCGGCCACGGACAGGCCGACGAAGTAGCTGGCTTCCTTCATCGAGAGATCGGTGTCGCGCTTCACCTTCATCGCCAGCACGCTTGCGTTCGCGTTGTTGTCGAATCCGGTGCACACCCGGTGGGCCATCGCGATCGCGACGTCGCTGTCTCGGACTTCGATCCCGTAGTTGGCGAGGGACGCGATGAACGCGTCGTCGCCCGGGTCGGCCGACGCTGGCGCCGACGCCACCAGCTCGAGCACCGACAGCAGGACCGCACAGACCGCCGGCCACTTCCCGCGACGGACGTTCATACCGGCGCGGTGCCGATCAGTTCCAGGCCGACTGAGGGGCCTTCGCCTGACTCACCCCGTGCTCGCTCTGCCCGTTCGTCTCCGGCGCGGCGACCGCGCGCAGCCCGACCGGCCGTTGGCGCCAGCCCGCGTACCCGAGCGCCACGCTGATCGCGGAATAGACGACGGCCTCCGTCCACATGAACCCGACGCCCCACTTCCTCCCGAGGAAGATCGGCTCGTCGATGATGCCGCTGGAAGCGGCAATGGCGTAGCCCGCGTGGGCGTACGCGATGCCGGCGAACGCCCCGCAGAAGAATTTGCTCACTTCGCGATTCATTGCTCGTCCTCCCTGAAGTTGTGTGATCTCACTGTCGCCCCGCCCGCCGAGAGCTGGTAGGGGCCAAGGTCCTCGCCCAGCGGCCCCTTGGTCGCTGATCCGACCTAGGCCGGTCCGTTGACGATGCGATCCCGGATGCCGGTGGCGGTGGTGAGATGCCCTTCGGCGGAGTTCATGAATTCGCCGGCATGGCGCGCCTCGTTGGCATCCTTGTCCTCGACCGCGGCGACGCAGAAGTGGGACGCGGCATCGAAGTCGTCGAGGCTGGCCTGCAGCGCGTCGGTGAGTTCTTTGTCGGGGGACGGCAGGTGCCCCTGGAGGAAGCTCGCCGCGTCGTGGCCCTCGTGGCAGGCGGCCCCCAGGGCGGCGTAGTCATGCTCCCCGATGGCGAATGTCGCCTTGCCCATCGCTATCCCCAGGTCTTGCATGTGGTCTTTGGTCAGTTCGACCCATCCGCGCACGGCCTGACCATGCGACGTGGTCGTGGTGGTCGTGCCGCCACCGCCGTTGTGATTTCCAGCGGAGCAGCCCCCGACGAAGAGGACCACCGCCGCAGCGCCCGCCATGGCTTGCTTGATCACCACCGGCCTCCTAACCCTGTGCTGGTGGTGATCTTCGTTCGGGCGGCGCCGGCTAGACAGGGCACAAAGCCTCTAGCTCTGGCACCAAGGTGCCCCAAATCCGGTGACTGGATTAGCGACTGCAGACAACGACGGGCAGCGAAGCTCGCGCCCATGCCGCGCCTGTGATCAGCAGCCGACCGGGCCGCCACCCGCGGGGCAGGTGGGAATGGTGATGGGTATGCAGCCCACCGACGTCGTTGAGACGGCGAATGCGAGCACGAGCGCAATCAGAACTTTCTTCCCCCTGGCCATAACCAGGAAGCGTAATGCCCGGCTGCGTTCCGCTTGTCGGATTGCGCAAAACGCAAGCGCCTCAACGTCGAAGACGCCAGCGCGTGACGCCGGCGAAGAGCATGGCAAGCACCCCCAACACGGCCATATTCGTGAGCCACGCCGAACCGGTGTGCTGCCAGAGCGAATCGTTCGAAATCCCCGCGACCAGTTTGGTCAGATCGGCCGTCGACGCAGTCGCCGCGAACCCCCATCGTCCGGGCGTCAGCCAGGCCAAGGCTTCCATCAACGGTCGGTCGGTCACCGGGATGAAGCCGCCCGCGAGCACCAGTTGCGCCATCAGCGTCATCGCCAGCAGCACGATGACCTGATCGCCGGTGCGGGCCACGGCCGAAAGCGCAAGGCCGAGAAGGACGGCCACTACGCAGGTCGCCGCGACGCCGACGAACAACTCGACGGCCGGGCTACCCAGGACCACCGCACTAGACGGGCCGGGCTTGCCGATCGCGGGCGCCGTGACGATCGCAACGAGTATCGCGGATTGGATCACCGCGACCGCGCCGAAGACGATCGCCTTCGCGAGCAGGTATGCCGACGCCGATAGTCGCGCCGCCTGTTCGCGCCGGAAGACGGCGCGTTCGCCGACGAGATCGCGGACGCTCAGTGTGGTTCCCATCAGGATCGCCGCGAAGCTCGTCAACGCGACGATGTGTTTGGCTTCGAACGGTGGTTCGCCAGGCGCCGGCATGTGGCTCAGGCCTGCGTGACCGGTGACGGTCAGCGGCAGCAGGCCGACGATGAACGGCAGCACAGCGAGGAAGGCGAGGTAACCACGGTTCGCCACAAGCAACCTCACCTGGCGACGCGCGAGCGTCGACGTTTGACGCCATATGCCGACAGGGGGCGGTTGG
Organism: Mycobacterium sp. E1715; assembly: GCF_001667625.1. Classification (NCBI taxonomy): domain Bacteria; kingdom Bacillati; phylum Actinomycetota; class Actinomycetes; order Mycobacteriales; family Mycobacteriaceae; genus Mycobacterium; species Mycobacterium sp. E1715. Next base: position 2,007 of record NZ_LZJJ01000211.1, on the reverse strand, counting down.
ACCGGCTGAACGAGCGCGGGACGGCATACCGTGTCCGCTTCCTGGGAGTCTCGCCCCTGCATGAACCGCCGTTGGAGACCGTCCGGATCGGCGCATACCCTGGTGAAGATGTCAGCCCAATCTGAGGCTCCCAGATAGGAACTGAGCCGATCGGGAGGGCCGCAGAAAACCGTCTTGCCGCCGGGTGCGAGCAACAGCACCTGGTCGCACACATCCAGGAACGTCAACGAATGCGTGACGACCACGACCACGCGCCCTGCGTCGGCCAACCGGCGCAGCATGGCCATCACCGAGCGGTCCAGCGCGGGATCCAGCCCCGTCGTCGGTTCGTCGAGCACCAATAGGTAAGGGCTGGTCAACAATTCGACGGCGACCGACACGCGCTTACGCTGGCCGCCCGACAACCTGTCGATGCGAGTGTCAGCGTGGGGTGTCAGCTCGAGTTCCTCGAGCACGGTGGTGATCACCCGCGCGCATGCGCTTGCGGTGGTGTCGGCGGGCATCCGGAGTTCCGCCGCGTACTGCAGTGCCTGTGCGACGGTGAGCCGGGCGTGCACAAGGTCGTCCTGTGGCACCATCCCGATCTCGCTGCGCACTGTGTGCACGGCCCTCGCCTCCAAAGACGCCGTCCCACTGGTCGGCCGATCCTCCCCGGCGGCGACCTTGGCCAGAGTGGACTTGCCCGCGCCCGAGGGGCCGATCACCGCGGTCAACGTGCCGGGGCGCGCCGCGAACGAAACCCGGTCCAGCAGAACCCTTTCGCCGTCAACGGCGAGGCTGACATCGCGCATCTCCAGGCCGCCGGTCGCCGCGGGCAGGAATCGGTTCTCGCGCTGGACGCTCCGATTAATCGGGATCGACCCGAACGGCTCTGCCGGGAATCGCCAGCGGGCGCGCATTTCCGTGGCGTTCGCGGCTTCGTCGGTCCGATTCTTGAGGGTGATCGGCATCGTGGGCTTGTCGTTATTCATTGAGATCTCTCATCCGAGGAAGTACGCGAGTGGGAGGACAACCAGCAGTGAATCGATGCGGTCGAGGAGGCCACCGAATCCGGGCAGCCAGTCACCGGCGTCCTTGACCTGGGCCTGTCGCTTGAGCATGGATTCAAGCAGGTCACCGAACAGACCGCCGATGGAGACGGCGATGAGCAGGCCGACGGAGATGGTGCCCAACAGGGTGAGGATTCCGAACGCGCCGATGATCGCGCCGACCATCCCGCCGACCGTCTTGTTGGGGCTCAGCGGGGACAGCGGCGTGCGCGCCCATCGCATGCGGCGCAACCCTTTTCCGCCGCACCACGCCGCGACGTCGGTGGCCGCGACGGCGAAACACAGCAGGTATGCGTCCGGTCCCACCATGACGAGGTGGGACAGCGACCAGCAGATCCACACCGAGGCGAAGGCGGCGGAGGCGGCGCGCCTGGCGCCGTTCTCGACGTCGCCCTGAAGGACCGAGGGCGCCACGCACAGCAGCACGATGATCGGCGCGAATTGCAGGAGCGAGGGGCGCAGCCACGCCGCGACCGGGTATGCCACGGCCAGGACCACAAGCACGTAGGTGTCGGCCCGGCCCAGCTTGACCAGTCGCGCGTACTCGATCACCGCGACGACCGCCAGCGCCGCGGCCAACCCCGCCGTCGTGCCTTGGCCGGCCCAAACCGGGATCCCGACAGCCGGTGCGATCAGCACCCAGGTGCGCCATTTCTGCACCAGCTCGCGCTTGCGCGAGACCAGGACGGCGGCGCCCGCGACGGCGAGGATCGCCACCGTGACCCACATCAGGAACACAGCCGTCGAGTACATGTGGACGTGCAGCGGACCCACGTCGATGTTGAGCGGCATCCGCCGATCGAGATGAGGAAACCAGCGGTCGAGGAGTGACATGGTGGGCCGCCGGTTCTAAGACGCCAGCGCGAAGCGGTCATCGGCCACGACGTCGCCCCGCAGCGCCAGCACCTGCGACCGCAGTTGCGGTGCGGAGGTGGTGTGGGGATCGACGGGCGTACCG
>NZ_LZJJ01000210.1:0-13597 GCF_001667625.1 Mycobacterium sp. E1715 | reverse complement strand
GGGTCACCGGATGGTCATGCCAGCAGCCCGCCGGTATCCAGATCGCCCGATTCGCCGGCGTGATCCAGGTGCCCGCCGCGCCGCCCGCTGGGGGCTAGCCGAGTGCCCGTGCGGATGGATCCGCAACGGTTCGAGGAAATGGTCGCCGACGCGCTCGACCTGATCCCGCCCGAGCTGGCGGCGGCAATGGACAACATCGTCGTGCTGGTCGAGGACCGCCACCCCGACGACGGCGAACTCCTCGGGTTGTACGAAGGGGTCGCGCTGACCGAGCGTGACTCCGACTACGCCGGATCCCTGCCCGACGCCATCACGATTTACCGCGAGGCGCTGCTGGACGTCTGCGAATCCGACGACGACGTCGTCCAGGAGGTCGCGATCACGGTGATCCACGAGATCGCCCACCACTTCGGCATCGACGACGAGCGGCTGGAGGAATTGGGCTGGGCCTGACGAACGTCGGCCCGTTCTATGGGCGCGGCATCCCGGATTTGTCCGCCGCCGGTGCTATGAACGGGTTATGAGTGCTGACTGCCGCGACTGCCGGGCAGGCTTGGATCACTGTCACGGCACCATCATTCGCCATTCACTGCGCCGCTCCGAATGCACGGAGCCGGATTGCTTCAGCCCCGAGCTGTTGCCGCACGCGTTCGTCGTCGACTGCGATGCCATCGGCTGCGGATGCTCCGAGGCCGTCGCGCTGGCTGTCTGACCGGAAGGTGCTGATTGTTCGGCGGGATCTCCGGGGTGGGGCTGGCCTGGCTTTGCGGGGCCTGAGCCGGTACCTGGAGCGGTATCGGCGGGAGGGTGAGCCGCTCTTCGGGAATGTCGGGGGGCGGGACCGGCGCCTGCCCGTTGATCAGCAGCTGCCCCTTGGCGCTGTTGACCAGGGTGGCCCAGCCGCCGTTGCCCAACGTCGCGCCGATGCTGCAGGCGACCTCCCGGCTGCCGGCCGTCCAGCTGGCCAGCGGCACGGTGGGGTAGATCAGCGTCAGGGTGGTGGTGCGCAACTTGACCGGCGCCAGATAGGCGTCCGTCATCTTGGTGCACAGGTCCTTGATGTACCCGTCCTGGTCGGCCTCGGCCGGCAGCGCGCCGGGGAACTTCTCGGCCAGGTTGACCGTGCCGGTCACCTCCATCGCGTGCGGTGCCGCACACTCGACCGGAGCGTCGATCGGCTGATTGGTGGTCGGGTCGATGCCCAGGCAGGTGCCCGCCGGCCAGACCTTGGACTGGTCGACTTCGGCCACCTTGCCCTTGTAGGCCTGCTGCTGATTGTTGGGGCCGGGCAGTTGCAGGCCGCACAGCATGCGGCGCTCGCCGGACTGGCGCCAGGCCCGGTCACCGGGCCACAGCAGGCTGACGATGAACTTGCTGTTGGGATCGAACTTGGGGCCCAGGTAGTTCCGGGCGGCGGACTCGCACTGCTCCTGGGTGATCTGCTGGATCCGGGCGGGCGACGGCGGAGCGGCGTTGGGCCCGTATTCGGAACCGGGGAACGTCCGCATGTCGACGGACTCGGCGACTTCGAACTTGTGGTCGTCGGCGCAGCTGACGATCTTCGCCGACTCCGGGGTGGTGTCCGGCCACATCAGGCAATCACCGCTCGCGGCCTTGTTGAAGGCGGCGTCGCTCTTGTTCCCGGTGGTGGGCACCGGGTTGCCGTCGAGATAGCCGGACAATCGGCCGGGACCGGTGCCGCCGACCGGCAGCGCGGTGACAACCCCGGCGATCAGCAGGCCGCCCAGCGCGGTCAAGAGCAGGGCGCGCCGGGTGGCCTGGGCCTGCAGGCTGCGAGGCCACCGGAAGCCCGCCGGGAACCGTTGCGGCCTGGCGGCAGGGGCGTCGGCCTCCGGGGCTTCCGGGAGGTCCGTCTCGGGCGCTTGCGACATCGGCTCCCATTCTGACAGCAGCGCCTGTGCGGTGTGACAATCGTTACTGATGTGAGTCCTGGGGTGATCATAGGTGGGATGCTCTGCCAGCCGACCGGAGCCGAAAAAGTAGTCTCAGGGCCGTGATCGACCTCAAATTGCTCCGGGAAGACCCTGACGCCGTGCGCCGCTCCCAACTCGACCGCGGCGAGGACCCGGCGCTGGTCGACGCCCTGCTGGCGGCCGACGCCGTCCGCCGGACCGCGATCTCGTCGGCCGATGCGCTGCGGGCGGAACAGAAGTCTGCCAGCAAGAGCGTGGGCGCGGCGTCCCCCGAGGAGCGGCCGGCCAGGTTGGCGCGCGCCAAGGAATTGGCCGAGCAGGTCAAGGCCGCCGAGACCGAGCAGGCCGAGGCCGAGGCGGCGTTCACCGCGGCGCACATGGCGATCTCCAACGTCGTGATCGAGGGGGTGCCCGCCGGCGGGGAAGACGACTACCGGGTCCTGGACCTGGTCGGCGAACCGGCTGCGCTCGAGAACCCGAAGGACCACCTGGAGCTTGGCGAGTCGCTGGGCCTCATCGACATGCAGCGCGGCGCGAAGGTGTCCGGCTCGCGCTTCTACTTTCTGACCGGGCGCGGCGCGCTGCTGCAGCTCGGGCTGCTGCAGCTGGCCCTGGGCCTGGCCGTCGAGAACGGCTTCATCCCGATGATCCCGCCGGTGCTGGTGCGCCCCGAGGTGATGGCCGGAACCGGATTCCTCGGCGCGCACGCCGACGAGATCTATCGGGTCGAAGCCGACGATCTCTATTTGGTCGGCACCTCCGAGGTGCCGCTGGCCGGCTATCACGCCGACGAGATCCTGGACCTGTCCGGTGGGCCCCTGCGGTACGCGGGCTGGTCGTCGTGTTTCCGCCGTGAGGCCGGCAGCTATGGCAAGGACACCCGCGGCATCATCCGGGTGCACCAGTTCGACAAGGTCGAGGGGTTCGTCTACTGCATGCCGGGCGACGCGGAGGCCGAACACCAGCGGCTGCTGGGCTGGCAGCGCGAGATGCTGGCCCGCATCGAGGTGCCGTATCGCGTAATCGACGTCGCCGCGGGTGATCTCGGGTCGTCGGCCGCTCGCAAATTCGACTGCGAGGCATGGGTTCCCACGCAGGGCGCCTACCGGGAACTGACGTCGACGTCGAACTGCACCACGTTTCAGGCGCGCCGCCTTTCCACGCGCTATCGCGACGACAACGGCAAGCCGCAGACCGCCGCCACGCTCAACGGCACGCTGGGCACCACCCGGTGGCTGGTGGCGATCCTGGAGAACCACCAGCGGCCCGACGGCAGCGTGCGGGTGCCCGACGCGCTGGTGCCTTTCGTGGGCGCCGAGCTGCTCGAGCCCACCGGTTAACGGGTGCTGAGGGTCGCACCATTTGCTAGGGCGCCTTCGCGATCGCCCGGCCCGGCGTGTGTCCGAAGGCCCGCCGGTAGGTGTCGATGAAGGCACTCGCTGTGGCCCAACCACATTCGGATGCCACCGATGTGACGTCACGGCGCTCGGCGAGCAACACCAGGGCGCGCTGCAGGCGGAGCTGGGTGCGCCATTGCGGGAAGGTCATCGAAAGCTCGTCGCGGAACAGGCGGCTCAGGGTGCGTTGGCTGATTCCGATCCGCCGGGCGAGCTGTTGCAACGTCAACGGCGCGGATAGGTTGGCGGCGATCAACGCGCACGCCTCGCGGAGCCGGGCGTCGACCGGTGTCGGAATCCACAGTGGCTCACCGGGACCGGCCGCCTGCACCTGGTCATGCAGCACCCCCAACATTCGATGGTGCTCGTCGGTGTCGGTTCCGGCGGCCCGTGAACACGCGATGATGAGTTCGCGCATCAAGGGGTTGACCGCCAGCACCGCCGGCCCCGCGGGACCACGACGGTAGCGGCGTGGGTCCAGCGCCACACCGTGAAATTGCGTGTGGCCGTGGAACGTATGTTCATGCCAGCAGCCCGCCGGTATCCAGATCGCCCGATTCGCCGGCGTGATCCAGGTGCCCGCCGGGGTGGTGACCGAGACCGCGCCCGAGGACGGGTAGACGATCTGGTGCAGGGGGTGTCGGTGCCGCTCGATGCGGGTCCCCGGCGCCAGCGCCTGCGACGAGGTCGCGGGCCCGTGGTGGCCGATTTCCGACATAACACGGCAGAATATCGGAAGCACGCAGTGTGTGCGGCCGCCTAGCGTGGCCGTCATGGCGATGAATCTCTTGCACCGGCGGCGGTGCAGCTCGGTGGGCTGGGAGAAGGCGGTGGCCGATCAGCTGCTGCCGTGGGCGTTGGACGGCGTCGAATTGGGCTCTCGCACTTTGGAAATCGGCCCGGGATACGGCGCGACGACGCTCGCCCTGCTGGATAGGGCGAATTCGCTCACCGCCATCGAGGTCGATGCCGCAATGGCCGAGCGTTTGCAGCGCCGCTACGGCGACCGAGCCCGCATCATCCACGGCGACGGCACCGCCACCGGGCTTCCCGCCGACCACTTCAGCTCGGTGGTGTGCTTCACGATGCTGCACCACGTTCCCGGCATCGAATTGCAGGACCGGCTTTTCGCCGAAGCCTTCCGGGTGCTGCAGCCGGGCGGGACCTTCGCCGGTAGCGACGGCGTCCCGTCCCTGACCTTCCGGCTGCTCCACGTCGCCGACAGCTATAACCCGATCGCGCCGAAGGATCTTGGTGCGCGGCTGCTCAAGGCGGGCTTCGCGGACGTGCAGGTCGACCCGTCGGGGCCGCGGCAACGGTGGCGCGCCAGCAAACCGACCTGAGCGCGGACTGCCGCTCGTGGACTGATCAGTCACCGATGCCGGCGAAGGTGGGGCTGCCCGGCTCGAGCGGCACCCGGGCGGCACGCGCGGTGAAGCTGATCGCGTGGTACCACCCGCACAGCATCGTGAGGTCGAGAATCTCGCACTCGTCGAACTCGCCGCGCAGCGCCGTCCACAGGGCGTCGTCGATGTCGCGACGGTCGCAGAGCGAGTCCACGGCCCGCACGAGAAGGCGATCTCGTTCGGCCGTCCAGCACGAATCGTCGGCACCGCCCTGGGTCAAGGAGCGGACCTGCTCGCGATCGAGGCGCGCCTTCTCTGCGAAAAACGCGACGTGCACGCCCCATTCGTACTCACAGCCGCAGCGAGCGCAGGTGCGGTCGATCACGATCTCACGATCACGAAGGGACAGCGACAACGCGCGGCTGAGTTCGTAACCGCCCCAGAGCGTCATGGCCTCTGCCATGGGCATGTTGTGCACCAGGGTGCGAAACAGGGCGATCGGCGGCACGTTCGGCGGCATCATCTTCTGAAGTTGTGCCGCCACTGCGTCCTCGTACGGCGGGTCGAGGACACCGATGCGAGGCGTTACTATTTCCGTAACCATGGACAAGAAAGCTACGTTACGGAATCCGAAACGTCAATCGGTGGCTCGGCCGGGGCGGCCGGTGCGGGGGTCGACAACCGGGCGCCCGCTGATGGCGGCCCTGGATCTCCTGGGGCGGCGCTGGTCGTTGCGGATCCTGTGGGAGCTTCGCGACGGTCCGCTGGGAGCGCGGGCTTTGCGGGAGCGCTGCGACGGCATGTCCCCCAGCGTTTTGTATGACCGGCTCGGCGAACTGACGGACGCGGGCCTGGTGGTCCAGCGCGCCGACCAGTGTTACGAGCTCGGCGAGGCCGGCCTGTCGCTGGGCGAGGCCCTCGATCCGCTGGACCGGTGGGCCCGCCGCTGGGCGGAGGGGACCTAGGCGTCCACCGTCTCGCGGGCCTGCTCGTGCCGGCGCTGCCGCTCCAAGGTGGCGAAGTAGAAGGCGAACGCGAACGCAAAGCTGGTGAACAGGCTGGAGACGAAGTACAGCCAAGGGTGCTTGAACCCACGGCGATAGCCGTCCACGATCGTAAACAGCGGCAGCAGAACCACATTCGCGATCGTGTAGTCCTGGCTGGCGGAGGACGCGGCCGGGTTGGTGAACATCAGCCTGATGTACTCGGCCCAGCTGCCGTGCTCGCCCCACAGCGGGTTGGTGGACCCGTGCGAATACTGCGAGACGTAGGTGATGTTGAAGTACCAGCCCAGCGCGACCGACGCGATCCCGACCAGGTAGTAGACGCACTCCAGCGGGGAGAACAACGGACCCCCGGCCGGCCGGGCGAAGACCTTCGAGTTCGCGGCGACGATCCAGCCGATGACAGTGAGCCCGAGAACTGCATGCACAAGAAGCGAGACCATGGCCGCAGTCTCACCCGGCACCCAAAGTTTTGTCAATACTGACAAAAGGCGGTTTGGGGTAACTTACTTGCATGGTCAGGCCGGCACAGACGGCGCGCAGCGAACGCACTCGTGAGGCGTTGCGCCAGGCCGCCATGGTGCGCTTCCTGGCGCAGGGGGTCGAGGACACGTCGGCCGAACAGATCGCGGCCGACGCCGGAGTCTCCCTGCGCACCTTCTATCGGCACTTCAGCTCCAAGCACGATCTGCTGTTTGCCGACTACACCGGGCTGAACTGGTTTCGCGCGGCGCTGGACGCCAGACCCGCTGACGAACCGCTCATCGATTCCGTTCAGTCGGCTATCTTCGCGTTTCCCTATGACGTTGAGGCCGTGGCGAAGATCGCCGCGATGCGAGGCGGGGAGCTCGACCAGGACCGCATCCATCGCCACATTCGCGACGTCCAGGCCGACCTCGCCGACGCCATCGAGGCGCAACTGGATCGGCGTAGCTGCACGGCCCCGCGCAAGCCCGATGCGCGGCTGCGCATCACCGTGACGGCCCGCTGCATCGCCGCCGCGGTGTTCGGTGCGATGGAGGCCTGGATGGTTGGCGAGGAGCGGTCGCTCGGAGAGCTGGCGCGGATGTCGCACGTCGCGCTGGAATCGCTGAGGGAGGGTATCTCCGGTACCTGGGTCACCACAGTTTCGTCATAATTGACAAAACTTTGACCGCATGCCAGCCTGCTGTGCGGGAGGTCAGGACATGTCTGATTACGACGCGATAGTTATCGGTGCCGGGCACAACGGCCTGGCGGCCGCAGTGCTGCTGCAGAAGGCGGGATTGCGCACGGTGTGCCTGGATTCCAAGCTGTACGCCGGTGGCATGGCGTCCACGGTGGAGCTCTTCGACGGGTACCGCTTCGAGATCGCCGGCTCGGTCCAGTTCCCCACCTCGACGGTGGTCGTCGAGGAGCTCGGCCTGGACACCCTGCCGACGATCGACCTCGACGTGATGTCGGTGGCGGTGCGCGGCGTCGGGGACGACCCGCTGATCCAGTACAGCGACCCGATCAAGTTGTTCACCCACCTCAACGAGGTGCACGGGGCGGACGCCGTCAACGGGATGGCGGGGCTGATGGCCTGGGCACAGGCCCCCACGCGGGCGCTCGGCAGGTTCGAGGCGGGAACCGAGCCCAAGACCTTCGACGAGATGTATGCCTGCGCCACAAACGAATTCGAGCGCTCCGCCATCGACGACATGCTCTTCGGTTCGGTCACCGACGTGCTGGACCGTTACCTTCCCGACCGCGAAAAGCACGGCGCGCTGCGCGGATCGATGACCGTGCTGGCCGTCAACACCCTGTATCGCGGGCCGGCCACCCCGGGCAGCGCGGCCGCGCTCGCCTTCGGCTTGGGTGTCCCGGACGGCGACACCATGCAGATGAAGAAACTGCGCGGCGGTATCGGGGCGCTCACCTCGCACCTGGGCGAGCTGCTGGAAAGCCACGGCGGGGAAGTCCGGCTGCGCTCCAAGGTGACCGAGATCCTGGTCGCCGACGGGCGGGTGCGCGGGGTGCGCACCGAGGCCGGCGAGGAGTTGACCGCCCCGATCGTCGTCTCCGGCATCGCGCCCGACGTCACCGTCAACGACCTGATCGACCCGGCCCTGCTGCCCGCCGACATTCGGGAGCGATTTGCCCGGACCGACCATCGGGGCAGCTACCTGCAGATGCACTTCGCGCTGGAGGAGGCGCCGGAGTTCGCCGCGCCCTACGAGGCGCTCAACGACCCGGCGATGCAGGCATCCATCGGCCTGTTCTGCACGCCGGAGGAGGTTCAGCAGCAGTGGGAGGACTGCCGCCGCGGAATCGTGCCGGCCGACCCCACCGTGGTGTTGCAGATTCCGACGCAGAACGACCCGGACCTGGCCCCCGAGGGCAAGCACGCCGCCTCGGCGTTCGCGCTGTGGTTCCCGATCGAGGGTGGCGCCGACTATGGCGACGCGAAGGTCGAGATGGGCCAGCGCGTGATCGACAAGATCACCCGATTGGCGCCGAACTTCGAGCGCAGCATCATCCGGCACACCACCTTCACCCCCAAGCACATGGGCGTGATGTTCGGCGCCCCGGGAGGCGATTACTGCCATGGACTGCTGAGCTCGGATCAGATCGGGCCGAACCGCCCCGGCCCCAAGGGCTTTCGCGGTCAGCCGATCCCCATCGAAGGGCTGTACCTGGGCAGCGCCGGCTGCCACGGGGGGCCGGGCATCACCTTCACGCCCGGCTACAACGCGGCGCGCCGGGCGCTCGAAGAGCGCACGGCCTGACCTTCGGGACGCCGGCCGGGCGGCACGTCGTTCCGAGCGGCGCACGGCGGCGGGGGCTACGCTACCGGGGAACCTCGGCACCACCGGTGTTTGGCGGATCCCCCGGGTGAGCAGTCACTGCCTTCTCCACGCACCGCCGTCGGTGCTACGTACGGGAGGCAGCGGTGCGGATCGGGCCATTGGAAGTCTCAACGGTCAAGGAATGGGCGCCCGCGCCCGGCGCATTGTTCGCGTGGCACCCGTCACCGTCTGCCCGCACCAAGGCCCTCGCGGCGCCGGTCAGCCCGGTGCCCCCCAGCTACGTCCAGGCCCGGCACCTTCGCAGCCTGCGCGAACAGGCCGCCCGCGGCCTGGATCACTCCCGGTTGCTGATCGCTTCGGTCGAGGTGTCGGGCCGCTGCGACCTGCGCGCCATGACCTACGTCATCAATGCGCACCTGCGCCGCCACGACACCTACCGCAGCTGGTTCGAGTACTTCGACGCCGACCACATCGTTCGGCACACCATCGCCGACCCGGTCGACATCGAGCTGATGCTCACCGAACACGGCGACCTGACCAGCGCCGAGCTGCAGGACCATGTCGTGGCCACCCCCGACTCGCTGCAGTGGGATTGCTTCGGCTTCGGGGTGATTCAGCGCCCCGACCGCTTCACCTTCTACGCCAGCATCGACCACCTGCACGCCGACGGCCAATTCGTCGGAATGGGACTCATGGAATTCCAGACGATGTACGCGGAGCTCACCGGGGGCAACCCGCCGGTCGAACTTCCGCCGGCCGGCAGCTACGCCGACCACTGCGTCCGGCAGCGTGAGTACACCTCGGCGCTGACCGCCGGCTCCGCGGAGGTGCGCGCCTGGGTCGACTTCGCCGAACGCAACGACGGGACGTTCCCGGCGTTCCCGCTCCCCCTCGGCGATCAATCCGTGCCCTATGAAGGCGACTTAGGGGGCCTGACACTGCTGGATGAGGGACAAACCCATCGATTCGAGACCGCCTGCGTCGGTGCGGGCGCCCGTTTCGTCGGGGGGATGTTCGCGTGCCTCGCCCTGGCGAGTCACGAATTGACCAGCGCCGAAACCTATTTCGGCATCACCCCGAAGGACACGCGCAGCACGCAGGACGACTTCACGACGCAGGGCTGGTTCACCGGCCAGATCCCGATCGCCGTGCCCGTCGCCGGGCTGTCCTTCAACGACATCGCCCGAAGCGCGCAGGAGTCCTTCGACGCGGGGGCGGACCTCGCGCGGGTGCCCTTCGAGCGCGTCGTCGAATTGGTGCCGTCACTGCGCAGGCCGCCGCCGCTGTTCAACCTGGTGAATTTCTTTGACGCGCAAGCCAATCCGCTGTCGATGATGACAAAATTGTTCGAGGGACTGACCGTGGGTGCACACAGCGACGGCAGGGTCACCTACCCGTTGAGCACCATGGTGGGGCGGTTCGACGAGACCGCGGCCAGCGTGTTGTTCCCCGACCACCCGGTGGCCCGAAATTCCGTGACCCGATACCTCGATGCCCTAAAATCCGTGTGCGTCCGCATCGCCGACGGCGGGGCGGCCGAGCGTGCACGTAACGCTGCCCACCGGTATCGGCAGGCCGCGTACTAACGCCGGAAAGAATGCGGTTCTCGAATGTCACTAGCGAAGGCCGGCCGGGACGACTCCCCGGGCATCTTCCCCCGGCTCGGACGCCTGATAGTGCGCCGGCCGTGGCTGGTGATCGGCGTCTGGATCGCGACCGCGGGCGTCCTATCGCTGACCGCGCCGTCGCTGGAACAGATCTCTCAGCAACACCCGGTGGCCATCCTGCCCGCGGACGCCCCGGTGTTGGCCGCAACCCGAAACATGAACGCCGCGTTCGGGGAAGCCGGGTTGCAGAGCATCGCGGTGGTGGTGCTCAGCGACGGTAAGGGGCTGACCCCCGCCGACGAAGGCACCTACCGGAACCTCGTCGAGGCCCTCCGCCGGGACAGCCGAGACGTCGCGATGGTGCAGGATTTTCTGACCACCCCGCCGCTGCGTGAGCTGATGACCAGTAAGGACCACCAGGCGTGGATGCTGCCCGTCGGCCTGCCCGGCGACCTCGGCTCGCCGCAATCCAAACAGGCGTACGCGCGGGTGGCCGACACCGTGAAGCAGACCGTGGCCGGATCCACGCTGAGGGCCAACCTGACCGGGCCCGCGTCGACGGTCGCCGACCTGAACCTCACCGGCCAGCGCGACCGCGCGCGAATCGAATTAGCGATCGTCGTGCTGTTGTTCGTCATTCTGCTGGTGATCTACCGGAACCCGGTCACGATGGTGCTGCCGCTGTTGACGATCGGGACGTCCGCGGTGGTGGCCCAGCGGCTGGTGGCCGTCGTCGGATCGGCGGGCCTGGGCATCGCCAACCAGACCGTCATCTTCATGAGCGGGATGATGGTAGGCGCCGGAACCGATTACGCGGTGTTCCTGATCAGCCGATATCACGACTACGTGCGTCAGGGCGTGGCTTCGGATGAGGCGGTGGTCAAGGCGCTGGCGTCCATCGGCAAAGTGATCGCGGCGTCGGCCGCCACCGTCGCGATCACCTTCCTCGGGATGGTCTTCACCCGGTTGGGAATCTTGCGGACGGTCGGGCCGGTGCTCGGCATCTCGGTGGCCGTCGTGTTCTTTGCGGCGATCACCCTGCTGCCGGCACTGCTGGTGCTCGCCGGGCGCCGCGGCTGGATCGCGCCGCGCAGCGACCTCAGCCGGCGCTTCTGGCGGCGTTCGGGCGTCAACATCGTGCGCCGGCCCAAGACCCACTTGCTGGCCAGCGCGCTGGTGCTGGTGATCCTGGCCGGGTGCGCGGGTCTGGCCCGCTACAACTACGACGACCGCAAGGCCCTGCCCGGCACCGTCGAAAGCTCGATCGGATACGCCGCGCTGGACAAGCACTTCTCGACCAACCTGATCATCCCCGAGTACCTGTTCATCTCCTCGCCGCAGGATCTGAGGACGGCGAGGGCCCTCGCCGACCTCGAACAGATGGCACAGCGAATCAGCCAGGTGCCGGGCGTCGCGATGGTCCGGGGCATCACCCGGCCCACCGGGCAGTCCCTGGAGCAGGCCAAGACCTCATGGCAGGCCGGTGAAGTCGGCGACAAACTGGACGCGGGCTCCAAGCAAATCGTCGACCACACCGGTGATCTCGACCGGTTGGCGGGCGGCGCCAACACGATGGCGGGCAAGCTCGGCGACGTGCGCACCCAGGTGAATCAGGCGGTGTCCGCCGTCGGGGGCCTGGTCGACGCGCTGGCGACGCTGCAGAACGTCTTCGGCGGGAACCGGGCGCTGGCCGAACTCGAGGGCGCCGAACGGCTCGTCAACGGGATGCGTTCGCTCGGCGACGCCATCGACGCCAACGCCAATTTCGTTGCGAACAACTCCGATTGGGTCAACCCAGTGCTGGGTGCACTGGAGAACAGCCCGATGTGCAGCGCCGAGCCCGCCTGCGTGAACGCGCGCGAGGAACTGCAGCGGTTGGTGACCGCGCGCGACGACGGGACGCTGGGCAAGATATCGGAGTTGGCGCGCCAACTGCGGGCGACCGAGGCCGTACACACCCTCGCGGCAACGGTTTCCGGGTTGCGCCGGGCGCTGTCCACCGTCATCGGTGCGATGGGCTCCCTGGGGATGGGCAGCCCGGGCGGCATGCGGGCGAAGATCACCTTCCTGCAGCAGGGGACCAACACGCTGGCGGACGGCAGCAGGCAATTGGCCGACGGAGTGCAGCAACTGGTCGATCAGGTCAAGAAGATGGGTTTCGGGCTGGGGGAGGCGTCCGCGTTCCTGCTGTCGATGAAGAAGGAAGCCACGACGCCGGCGATGGCGGGCTTCTACATTCCCGCACAAGCCTTGTCGTACGCCACCGGTGAGGGCGGGAAGCCGGCCGAGTTGCCGGGCGGGGTGCAGGACCTGATGGGCGGAATGACGGCCGATCAGTTGAAACGACTTGCCGGCGCGTTCGTTTCACCCGACGGACACGCGATGCGGTACCTGATCCAGACCGATCTCGATCCGTTCAGCACCGCGGCGATGGATCAGGTCAACGCGATCGGGGCGGCTGCGCAGGGCGCCCAGCCGAACACCACGCTGGCCGACGCCAAGGTCTCGGTGGTGGGGCTGCCGGTGGTGCTCAAGGAGACGCGCGACTACTCCGATCACGATCTGCGGTTCATCATCGCGATGACGATCTGCGTGGTGCTGCTCATTCTCATTGCATTGCTGCGGGCGGTCGTTGCGCCGTTGTACCTGATCGGCACGGTGATCGTGTCGTACATGTCGGCCCTCGGCATCGGCGTCATCGTGTTCCAGTTCCTACTCGGCGCGCAAATGCATTGGAGCGTCCCGGGATTGACCTTCGTCATCTTGGTCGCGGTGGGCGCCGACTACAACATGCTGCTCATTTCCCGGCTACGGGACGAGTCGGCGTCGGGAATCCGAACCGGTGTCGTCCGAACCGTCTCCTCGACGGGCGGGGTGATCACCGCGGCGGGCCTGATCATGGCAGCGTCGATGTACGGCCTGGTATTCGCCAGCCTGTCGACGGTGATTCAGGCCGGCTTCGTCCTGGGGACGGGCCTGCTGCTGGATACGTTCCTGCTGCGGACGGTGACGGTGCCCGCAATCGCCGTGCTGGTCGGGCGGGCGAACTGGTGGTGGCCGTCGGGCTGGGCGTCCTTGAGCCGGCCGCCAGGGCGCCGTCGCCCGGTCGGACGTAAGCCGCTGCTGCCCGAAGAAGAGAAGTCACCGGCGCCGATAGCCGAACAGCTGATTGGCTTTTCGCCCCGCGACGGGCTGCGGCTCTAGCGGTTACTTCTTGGCTTTGACGACCGCGCGGACGACCTTGCGCACCACGCCGCCTTTGCCGAGCCCGGGACCCGGGGTGAGGATCCGGGCCAGGTTGGCGACGGCCAGGGAGTTGGTGGCCAGGTTGATCCCGGCGCGGGCGCCGCGGATGGGCCAGGAGACCGCAGAGAAAATCGTCGGGATGTGGGTGATGCCGTTGATGATCTGGACCGGGTTGTGCGCCGGGCCCGGGTCGTAGGCGCGGTCCACCATCGGGCGCAGCACCGCGTCGATCGGCCCCACCGCCTCGGGGGGCATCCCCGCCCCGTCGACCAGCGCCCGGGCCAGCGGCAGC
>NZ_LZJJ01000209.1:0-12080 GCF_001667625.1 Mycobacterium sp. E1715 | reverse complement strand
CCCGCCACACCGCACACCCCTCGGGACAACACCGACGTGGGCACCTTCGGCAGGCCCGACCGGCGGATCGCGTCGGCGGGCGGGGGAGCCAGGGGCGCCGGCTGGCCGTTGATTCCGGGCGCATCAAGCGGAGCGTCCAGGCCGGCCGGCGCGGGAACCTCGCGCGGGGACGGGCCGGACAGCGGGCCACCGCACACGGGCCAGGCACCGCGGCCCTGGGTGGCCAGCACGCGCTCGGCGACGGCGATCTGCTGCTCTTTGGTGGCCAGTTCGGCCGACGGCGCGTACTGGCCACCGCCGTGCGAAGCCCAAGTGCTCGAGCTGAACTGCACGCCACCGTGGTAGCCGTTGCAGCTGACCGGTTTCGACCAGCCGGCGCCTCCGGCCGACGCCTTGCCGCCAGCGCCTCCGGCCGACGCCGTACCGCCGGCGCCCCCGGCCGACGCCGTACCGCCGGCGCCCCCGGCAGACGCCGTGCCGCCGGCACCTCCCGCCGACGTGCCCCCGGCGCCCCCGGCGGACCTGCCACCGGCGCCCCCGGCCGACGCGCCGGTGGACACCGACTTCCACGGTTTCGTCCCGGCCAACATGCCGCAGGACGTTTCCTCGGCCGGCTACACCAAGCAGCTGTGGGACGCCATCCGGGCTCAGGACATCCAGGGCAACGACGCGCTCGACGCGATCGCCCAGCCGGCCCCGGCCACCTGAGTCCCGCCCGTAAGACTGCCCGGCACGCCTCGGACGTTTTTCGCTTCGGGGCGTGCCGGCACTCCAATCGCTACGGCGTTAGGCCGAGCCCACCCATTCTTCGGTCCCATCGTCGAAGAACTGGTGCTTCCATACCGGTAGCCGCGCCTTGATCTCGTCGACCAGCTGCGCACAGGTGGCGAACGCCGCGTGACGGTGGTCCGCCGCCACCGCCGCCACCAGCGCCGCCTCCCCGATGCGCAGCACCCCGATCCGGTGGCTGGCCGCGACCGCGCGCACCCCGGTCGACTGGTCCGCGACGTCGGAGACCACCTTGGCCAACACCTCTTCGGCCGACGGATGCGCGGAGTACTCCAGCCGCACCACCCGCCGTCCGCCGTCGTGGTCGCGAATCATGCCGACGAAGCCGACGACAGCCCCCGCCGACTGATGGGCCACGAGCTCTTCGTGCTCGGCCAGGAAGATCGGGTGATCGGTCATGGCCGCACGGACGACCAGCGTCATCGCTGGTGGTCTCCGCCGGCGAGTTGATCGAGCGCGTGATCGAGCACGTCGTCGAGCACGCCCAGGCCGTCCCGCACGCCACCGGGCGAACCGGGCAGGTTGACGATCAGGGTCCGTCCCGCCACACCGCACACCCCTCGGGACAACACCGACGTGGGCACCTTCGGCAGGCCCGACCGGCGGATCGCGTCGGCCAGCCCCGGGATCATGTAGTCCAGCACGGCGACGGTCTGGTCGGGCGTGCCGTCGCTGGGCGAGATACCGGTGCCGCCCGACGTGATGACGACGTCGACGCCGTCGTCGACCGCCTTGCGCAGGGCCTCGCCGACGGGCTCACCGTCGGCGACCACCGCCGGCTCGGCAAACGAAAACCCGCGCTCTGCAAGCCATTCCGCGATGATGGGCCCGCAGCGATCGTCGTATACCCCGGCGGACGCGCGGGTCGAGGCGATGATGACGCGGGCGGATCGGGTGCCCATCACCGCACCCAAGTTCCGGTCTTGCCGCCTTCCTTGCGCAGCACCCGAATGTCGTCGAGGCGCGCGGCAGGATCCACAGCTTTGATCATGTCGTACAGCGTCAGGCCTGCCACACTGACAGCGGTCAGCGCCTCCATCTCCACCCCCGTGCGGTCGGTGCTGCGAACGGTCGCGATGATCTCGATGTCGGCGGGTCCCACCGTGAATTCCACGTCGACTCCCGTGAGCGCCAACTGGTGGCAGAGCGGGATCAGCTCACTGGTGCGCTTGGCCGCGAGGATGCCCGCCACGCGGGCGGTGGCCAGCGCGTCGCCCTTGGGGAGCCCTCCGGCCGAGATCAGCTCCACCACGTGCGGGGAAGTGTGTAAGGCGCCGGCGGCCACGGCGGTGCGCTTCGTGGTTCCCTTTTCGCTGACGTCGACCATGTGGGCCGCGCCTCGGTCGTCCAGGTGTGACAACGCGCCCGGGCCGGATTCTCCCGATGCCCAGGTCGCCGCGGGCTTGGCGGCCTCGGAGGCCTTAGCCATCCTGGCGCCTACCGGTTAACGACGGTAACCGGGTGCAGGTAGGGCAGGTCAGTGGAGGGCAGCGGGAACACCAGCTCGCCGAACGGCGACAACGCGCCCGTGCGGTCGGTCACGAGTTCGCTCACCGCGTGGTCGTCGGGGTCCGTCGTCGGCCACCCGTTGTCGACATACCTGGTTTTGCGGGCTTTGCCCTCAGCAGTGTCAGCCACGGCGTCCATTCTGACAGGTCGCTCCTGCGCATGTCGTGCAAGATCGGCAGTTCGACCGAGGAGGCCCCGCCATTCGTGGCCGACGTGCGACCCGCCGACTGTTTTACGCTGGTCAGCAATGACCGACAACACCCCGGACATCCCGCTGGGGTCGTGGCTGGCCGACTTGCCCGACGAGCGGCTGATCCGACTGCTGGAGCTGAGGCCGGACCTCGCCCAGCCCCCGCCCGGCAGCATCGCCGCGCTGGCCGCCCGCGCTCAGGCCCGCCAGTCGGTCAAGGCCGCCACCGACGAGCTCGACTTCCTGCGGCTCGCGGTGCTCGACGCGCTGTTGGTGCTGCAGGCCGACGCCACGCCGGTGCCGACGACGAAACTGCTGGCGTTGATCGGCGAGCGCGCTCGCGACGCCGACATAGCGGACGCGCTGGACGACCTCCGCGCGCGCGCGTTGGTCTGGGGCGACACCGCGCTCCGCATCGCCCCGGACGCCGGCACGGCGCTGCCTTGGTACCCGGGCCAAGTCACCCTCGAGGACGCCGCCCGCACGGGCGAGGAGATCGCGCGGCTCATCGACGACCTCAACCAGGCCCAGCTCGACGTGCTGGAGAAGCTCCTCGAGGGTTCGCCGATGGGCCGCACCCGTGACGCCGCGCCCGGCGCTCCCACGGACCGGCCGGTGCCCCAGCTGCTGGCGATGGGACTGCTGCGACGCATCGACGCCGAGACCGTGATCCTGCCCCGCCACGTCGGGCAGGTGCTGCGCGGCGAACAAGCCGGTCCCATGCAGCTGACCGCACCCGACCCGGTGGTGTCGACGACCACCGCCGACGATGTCGACGCGGCGGCGGCCGGGGCCACCATCGACCTGCTGCGAGAGCTCGACGTCCTGATCGAAACGCTGGCCGCCGCACCGGTTTCGGAGCTGCGCAGCGGTGGACTGGGGATCCGCGACGTCAAGCGGCTCAGCAAGACGACGGGCATCGAGGAGTCGCGGCTGGGCCTGATCCTCGAGGTGGCGGCCGCGGCCGGCTTGATCGCCAGCGGGATGCCCGACCCCGAACCGGCCACCGGCGACGGGCCGTACTGGGCGCCGACGGTGGCCACCGACCGGTTCACCGCGCTGCCCACCGCGGAGCGCTGGCAGCTGCTGGCCGGCAGCTGGCTGGACCTGCCGAGCCGGCCGGCCTTGATCGGCAGCCGGGGGCCCGACGCCAAACCGTATGGCGCCCTTACCGATGCGCTGTACTCGACTGCCGCGCCGCTGGATCGCCGGCTGCTGCTGGGCACGCTGGCCCAGTTGCCTTCGGGCGCCGGCGTCAACGCGGTTTCAGCGTCGGCGGCGCTCATCTGGCGGCGCCCCCGCTGGGCCAAGCGGTTACAGCCCGGACCCGTGGGTGATCTGCTCGCCGAGAGCCACGCGCTGGGCCTGGTGGGGCGCGGGGCGCTCAGTACCCCCGGCCGCGCCCTGCTCGACGAGAGCACCGGCCCGCAGCCCGCGGTCGACGCGATGGCGCGTGCCCTACCGAAACCGATCGATTACTTCCTGGTGCAGGCCGACCTGACCGTCGTCGTGCCGGGGCCACTGGAACGCGACCTCGCCGAGGACCTGGCCACCGTGGCCACGGTCGAATCGGCCGGCACCGCGATGGTCTACCGCATCAGCGAACCGTCGATCCGGCATGCGCTCGACGTGGGAAAGACCCGCGACTGGATGCATGGACTGTTCGCCAGACACTCCAAAACGCCTGTGCCGCAGGGGCTCACCTACCTGATCGACGATGTCGCGAGACGGCATGGCCAGCTGCGGATCGGCATGGCCACGTCATTCGTGCGCTGCGAGGATCCCGCGCTGCTGGCCCAGGCCGTCGCCGCACCCGCGACCGACCGGGTGCAACTGCGCGCGCTGGCCCCGACGGTCGCGGTGTCTCCGGCGCCGATCGCCGAGGTGCTGACCGCGCTGCGCGCGGCGGGTTTCGCCCCGGCGGCCGAAGACTCCACCGGCGCCGTCGTCGACGTCCGCCCCCGCGGCGCCCGGGTCCCCACTCCGCAGCAGCGCCGGCCCTACCGCCCGATGCCACGACCCAACAGCGAGAGCCTCAACGCCGTGGTCGCGGTGCTGCGCAAGGTGACCGCCGCGCCGTTCGGCAACAATCGCGTCGATCCGGCGGTCACCATGTCGTTGTTGCAGCGGGCGGCCAGGGAACAAGAGACGCTGGTGATCGGTTATCTGGATGCCGCGGGTGTCGCCACCCAGCGTGTCGTGGCGCCGATCACCGTTCGCGGCGGTCAGCTGACCGCGTTCGACTCGGCGTCCGGGCGTCTGCGCGACTTCGCCATCCACCGCATCACGTCGGTGGTGTCGGCCAACGGCCGATAATGGGATTGCGATGCGTTGCGACCGCGAGGAATGAGAAGGAGTTGGGCCATTGACTGACGGCCCCTTGATTGTGCAGTCCGATAAGACGGTGCTGCTCGAAGTCGACCATGAACTGGCCGGCGCGGCACGCGCCGCCATCGCGCCGTTCGCCGAGCTGGAGCGCGCGCCCGAGCACGTGCACACCTACCGCATCACGCCGTTGGCGCTGTGGAACGCCCGCGCCGCCGGCCACGACGCCGAACAGGTCGTCGACGCGCTGGTCAGCTTCTCGCGCTACGCGGTACCCCAGCCGCTGCTGGTCGACATCGTCGACACGATGGCCCGCTACGGCCGCCTGCAGTTGGTCAAACACCCGGCGCACGGCCTCACCCTGGTCAGTCTGGACCGCGCGGTGCTCGAGGAGGTGCTGCGCAACAAGAAGATCGCCCCCATGCTGGGGGCCCGCATCGACGACGACACCGTCGTCGTGCACCCCAGCGAGCGCGGCCGGGTCAAGCAGATGTTGCTCAAGATCGGCTGGCCCGCAGAGGATCTCGCGGGCTACGTGGACGGCGAGGCGCACCCGATCAGCCTGGCGCAGGACGGCTGGCACCTGCGCGACTACCAGCAGATGGCCACCGATTCGTTCTGGGCCGGCGGATCCGGGGTGGTGGTCCTCCCGTGCGGGGCGGGCAAGACACTGGTGGGCGCGGCCGCGATGGCGAAGGCCAGCGCGACGACGCTGATCCTGGTCACCAACATCGTCGCGGCACGGCAGTGGAAGCGCGAACTGGTAGCGCGCACCTCGCTCACCGAAGAAGAGATCGGCGAATATTCCGGCGAGCGCAAGGAGATCCGGCCCGTCACCATCTCGACGTATCAGATGATCACCCGGCGCACCAAGGGCGAGTACCGGCATCTGGAGCTCTTCGACAGCCGCGACTGGGGGCTGATCATCTACGACGAGGTCCACCTGTTGCCCGCGCCCGTGTTCCGGATGACCGCCGACCTGCAATCCAAACGCCGGCTGGGCCTGACCGCCACGCTGGTCCGTGAAGACGGCCGCGAGGGCGACGTGTTCTCCCTGATCGGCCCGAAGCGCTACGACGCCCCGTGGAAGGACATCGAGGCGCAGGGCTGGATCGCGCCGGCCGAGTGCGTCGAAGTGCGGGTGACCATGACCGACAACGAACGGATGATCTACGCCACGTCGGAACCCGAGGAGCGATACAAGGTGTGCTCGACGGCGCACTCGAAGATCGCGGTGGTCAGGTCGATCCTGGACAAGCATCCCGGCGAACAGACGCTGGTGATCGGCGCCTACCTCGACCAGCTCGACGAACTGGGCGCCGAACTGAACGCCCCGGTGATCCAGGGGTCGACCCGGACGAAGGAACGCGAGGAACTGTTCGACGCGTTCCGCCGGGGTGAGGTGTCCACACTGGTGGTGTCCAAGGTCGCCAATTTTTCCATCGATCTGCCGGAAGCTTCTGTGGCGGTGCAGGTTTCGGGAACCTTCGGTTCGCGTCAGGAGGAAGCGCAGCGGCTGGGCCGGTTACTGCGACCCAAAGCCGACGGTGGTGGCGCCATCTTCTACTCTGTGGTGGCCCGCGACAGCCTGGACGCGGAGTATGCCGCGCACCGGCAGCGCTTCCTCGCCGAGCAGGGCTACGGTTACATCATTCGCGACGCGGACGACCTGCTGGGGCCGGCGATTTAAGCCGAGCGCTCTCCGCCGCCATGCGACGTTGGCGGAAATTGATATCACGGGCGATATCAAGTTTGCGAAGGCCCGCATAGTCCCGGCCTGGCGCCGCGCATCCACCTTCCTGAGCGTCCCGCCTGATCGGCCACTGGCGCAAAGATTTCCACTAACATTGCCTAGTGCAACTGTTTCATAGTGCTATAGTGGACCCAACTCCAATTACCGGAGGGTGGGCACAATGAAGATCGCCGTTGTCGGCGCCGGCATCGCCGGCCCAACGCTCGCGTACTGGCTATCACGGTATGGCCACGAGCCAACCCTGATCGAGAAGGCGCCGCGGCTGCGCACCGGCGGCTACGTGGTGGACTTCTGGGGTGGCGGATACGCCGTGGCCGAACGCATGGGACTCACCGCCGAGCTGCACGCCGCGGGGTACACCGTGCGCGAGGTCCGACTGGTAGATCGCGATTCACGTAGGGTGGGCGGCTTTGCGGCCGAGGTGTTCCAGCGCAACCTTGATGGCCGGTTCGTCACCGTGCCCCGTGGTGACCTGTCGGCCATGATCTATCGCTCCATCGACAACCATTGTGAAACCCTTTTCGGTGAAAGCGTTTCCGCCGTCGAGCAAAACGATTCGGGAGTGCGGGTGACCCTCGACGGGGGCGGCTCACGGCAATTCGATCTGCTCGTCGGTGCGGGTGGCATTCATTCGCCCGTGCGGGACTTGGTATTCGGCCCCTCCTCT
Organism: Mycobacterium sp. E1715; assembly: GCF_001667625.1. NCBI lineage: Bacteria > Bacillati > Actinomycetota > Actinomycetes > Mycobacteriales > Mycobacteriaceae > Mycobacterium > Mycobacterium sp. E1715. The sequence goes on along the minus strand of NZ_LZJJ01000209.1, from coordinate 4,847 downwards.
AGATTCGAGAAGGATCTCGGCTACCGGGTCGCGGCATTCGAAACCAAGGGCTATGAACCGCGCGACGAACTCGTCTACCTTGCCTACACCATGCCGGGACGCATGGTCGCCCGATTCGCCATGCGCGACGAGAAGACCATGTTTCTCTTTATTTTCACGCCTGAGCACATGAGCGGTCCCGATCCGCACGATGCGTCAGAGGTTAACGCGACATTGCATCAGGTCTTCGGCAACGCGGGTTGGGAGTGCCCGGAGATCCTGCGCCAACTCGACGGGGCAGCCGACGTGTACTTCGACCGCACCAGCCAGATCGTCATGGACCACTGGTCGGACGGGCGGGTGGCGCTGGTCGGCGACGCCGCGGGCGCGGTCTCGCTGCTGGCGGGTGAGGGGACGGGCCTGGCGATGGTGCAGGCCTACACACTGGCGGGCGAACTTGACCGCGCGGGAGACGATCACCGGGAGGCGTTTCGCCGCTATGAGAATCGGCTGCGTCCGATCGTCGAGGCCCGGCAGCGGTCGGCCCGCGCATTCGCCACCACGTTCGCGCCAAAGACGGCGCTGGGTCTGTGGACGCGCAACCAGGCGTCCAAGCTGCTGAACGTTCCGCTGCTGGCCGATTGGGTCGTCGGGAGCGAGTTCGGAAACGACATCGCATTGCCCGAATACGCCGCTTAGCGGTGCGCGTAGCTCTTCCGAACCGTGCGACGTTCGTCGAACTTGATAGCACCGGTGATATCAAATTCGGGGACGCACGCATGGTCCGAGAGCCGCGCGCGGTCGCGGACTACAGCGACAGGATGGTCGCCGATGCCGTGCCGGGTGCGCCGTACACCTGGGCCAGGCCGACGCGCGGGTTGCCGGGCACCTGACGTTCGCCCGCCTCGCCGCGCAGCTGGCGCACGAGCTCGTGCATCTGCCGCAGCCCCGACGCGCCGATCGGCTCACCGTTGGCGATCAACCCGCCGTCGGTGTTGACAGGCATCGAGCCGTGGATCTCGGTGGCACCGTCAGCGAGCAGCTTCTCCTGTTCGCCGTCGGCGCACAGGCCGGTCTCGGCCATGTGGATGACCTCGTTGCCGGCGTCGGTGTCCTGCAGCTGCGCGACATCGACGTCCTCGGGCCCGATGCCGGCGGCCTCGTAGGCCGCCTTGGCCGCGTACACCGTCGGGGAGACGTCCTCGTCCAGCGGGGCGAAGGTGGCGTGCACCTCGTAGGCGCCGTACCGGCGGGTGCGAATCTCGCAGGCCCGCACGTACACCGGCTTGTCGGTGTACTTGTGCGCGATGTCGGCCCGACACATGATCACCGCGGCCGCGCCCTCGTCGGGCGCGCAGAACATGTACTGCGTCAGGGGGTAATTGAGCACGGCGGAATTGAGAATCTCTTCCTCGGGAATCGGCTTGCGGCGGAACGCATTCGGGTTCAGCGCGCCGTTGCGGAAGTTCTTGGCCGCCACCTTCGCGAGCGTGGCCTGGGAGATGTTGTGGTCGTGCAGGTACTTGTTGGCCTTCATGCCGAAGAACTTGGTGGTGACGAACTGGCCGTTCTGCGCGTACCACTGTGGCAGCGCCAGCTTGGCGGGGTCGTCGGTGAAGGCGCCGCGCGGGTGCTTGTCCAACCCGATGGCGATTCCGATGTCGTACTTGCCGAGCCGGATGGTGTCGGCGGTCTGCTGGATGGCGCTGGCGGCGGTGGCGCAGGCATTGAACACGTTGGTGAACGTGATGCCGGTCAAGCCGACGAGACGGGTGACCGCGTCCGGGTTCGACACTTCGTGGCTGCCGCCGAAGCCGAACTGGATGTCCTTCCAGTCCACCCCGGCGTCGGCCAGCGCGGATTGAATGGCCTCGGCGCCCATCTGCATTGCGGTCTTGTCGAACCGGCCGAACGGGTGCAGGCCCACGCCGATGATGGCGACATCGTTGGTCATCTCAGGCTCCTTCCGGAGAAGTTGCGATCGGCCGGAACGCGAACGTCATGATTTCGGTGCCCTCTTCGTCGGTGGTGAGCGGGACCATCGTCAGCTCGACCTCCTGGCCGAATTGCAACTCGGCCGGGTCGTTCTCGGTCAGCCGCCCCTCGACTCGGATTACGTCGTCGAGTTGGACCAGTCCGACGCCGAACGGCACGAAGTCCTTGCCCGTCGGGCCTGCGTACGGGGCCCCGGGCGGAAAGCCCTGGGTGGTCCACGCGACCAGTGTCCCGCGGCGCGGCAGCAGCACATCGGTCATCTCCCCGAGGCTGCAGCGCGGGCACCACTGCTGGACCGGGAAGGTGGTGGCGCCACAACTGCCGCACCGGCTGCCGATCAGCTGTGGGCTCTCATCGGGCCAGGTAGAGATCTCGGGGGCGAGTGCCTTTTGCATCGGGGGATCCTCCAGAAGCGTCCACGGTGCGCCTACAGAATGTTGCTCACTGAACCGTATAACAGCTTTCCGAAAAGTGGAAACCGCATTCTCGCTAATTGATCGGGCGCGCCCGGGACCCGCGGATATCGTTGAGACCATGCCAGTCACGGTGATACTCGAACTGAAGTTCAAGCCCGACGCGGTGCCGCAGGCGCGCGACGTCATGGGCCGCGCGTTGCGCGACACCCGGGCGTTTGCCGGGAACGTCCGCACCGACGTGCTCGTCGACGAGGACGACGAAGCGCACTGGCTGATCTATGAACTGTGGGACTCGGTCGAGCACGACGAGGCGTACCGCGCGTTCCGGGCGGGCGAGGGGAAGCTGACCGAGCTTCCTCCTCTGCTGGCCGCCCCTCCGGTCAAGACGAGATACGCCACGTCCGATGTCTAGCTCAGCGCCGGGATGACCTCGCGCTCGAACAACTCGATGCCGGACCGATCGTAGGCCGCCTCCGGGAAATAGCAGATGGCGTACTCGCACCCGAGGTCGCGCAACTTGGCCATCCGCTCGATCACCTCTTCCGGCGTGCCCGTCGCCGAATCGGGTCCGCTGCCGGCGGCGAGCATCGCATCCGCGGCCGCCTCCGGCACATGGCGGACGAGGCGGTCGCGGACCCGCTGGAGCCGGTCCTGGACGTCGGCGTCCGACGTCCCGACAACGGCGTTGACGTTGGCCGAACGCACGATGGCATCGAAGTCGGTACCCAGCCGCCGACAATGCTGGGCCAGCACTTCCGACTTGTGCGCGAAGGCCTCGGGCTCCGGTGTGAAGTTGGTGTATTGCGCGTATTGCGCTGCGATGCGCAGAGTCACCTTTTCGCCGCCGCCGGCAATCCACAGCGGAATCCCATTGTCCTGCAGCGGTTTGGGGGCAACGATCGCGCCGTTGACCTGGTAGTGCTTACCGTCGAAGCTGACCTTGCCGTCGCGCCAGGCATCCCGCATTATCCGCACGCCCTCGTCCAGCCGGCCCAGCCGTACGCCCGCCGAGGGAAATCCGTAACCGTAAGCGCGCCATTCGTGTTCGTACCAGCCACCGCCGATGCCCATCTGGATCCGCCCACCGGAGATGATGTCGGCGGTCGCCGCGACCTTGGCCAGGTACACCGGGTTGCGGTAGCTCATCGCAGTGCACATCTGGCCGAGTTTGATCCGCGACGTGACCGCCGCGTACGCGGCCATCAGCGACCACGCCTCGTGGGTGGCTTCGTCGGTCGGCATCGGGACGGTGTGAAAGTGGTCGTACACCCACAGTGAGTCCCAGGCGCCGTTGTCGGCGTAGGTGGCCAGGTCGCGCATCACCGCCCAGTGCTTCTCCGGTTCGATGTCGACCAGATCCATTCGCCAGCCCTGGGGGATGAAGAGACCGAAGCGCATAACAACGGACTCTAGCCCGGTCGTTGGGCCAGACCCGCCGCTAGGCTTACCCATCGTCGAGCAAGCGGGAGGTCGTCATGCGGGTCCTGGTCTCCGGTGCCAGCATCGCCGGACCGGTGCTGGCGTACTGGCTGACCCGTCGCGGCTTCGACGTCACCGTCGTCGAGCGGGCACCCGCCCTGCGCAAGACCGGCGGTCACGCCGTCGACCTGTTCCGCCCCGCGATGGAGATTTCGGCGAAGATGGGCGTCCTGCCCCGGATCGAAGCGCTCGCCACCGGAACGAACCGCATGATCATGCGTCGGGAAGGTCGCGCGCGGCCCTTCGAGATCGATCTCACCAAGATCTACGCCGCCACGTCGGACCGGCATGTGGAGATCATGCGCGACGACCTCAGCGAAATCTATTACGACGCCGGTCGCGACGACGTCGAGTACCTGTTCGGTGACGCGATCACCGCGATCGACCATGACGGCGAGGTGACGTTCGAGCACGGCCCCGCCCGCCGGTTCGACGTCGTCGTCGGCGCCGACGGGCTGCACTCCAACGTCCGTCAGCTGACCTTCGGCGATGAAGCCAACCTAACCCGGTTCCTCGGCGGCTATCTGGCGGTGGTGTCGGCACCCAAGGCGCTCGCCGGCCGCGGCGAGATGACCTGCCACGTCGGCGTGGGCCGCCTCGCGGCCATCTACACCGCCGAGCACCGCGAGGCTGGTACTGCCCCCGACCGCCGGGCCGGGGCAATATCCCGCGTCGCCGACGAGGGTGACCCGCCGACGTGACCATCGGTCCAGTCGCAGTTGGCTGATGGAGTCGAAGTAGAAGGCGGGCGTGCTGTCGACTTCGGCTAGCCAATCGTCCACCTGCTCGTGCATATCGGCGAACGCCGAACGCAATAAGTCCTTCTGCCGCAACGCATCCCGGTGGTCATAGTCGAGTTCACGGCTACTGCGGAACAGGAAGACGGCGCGCGCGTCGTCGAGGTGCTCGGCGGTGTAGATGGCCGCGAGGCGGCCCACGCCGACGTGGCAGGTCATCTCGCCGCGGCCGGCGAGCGCC
>NZ_LZJJ01000208.1:0-15033 GCF_001667625.1 Mycobacterium sp. E1715 | reverse complement strand
GCGTCGGCGGAGGCCTCGGCGAGCTTCTGGTCGGCGTCGTCGCCGCCCTCGGCCACGGCGCGCCGGCTCCGCCGCCAGCGCCGGCCCCGCCGTGGATGCCCCCGGCGGCCCAGCCGGCCGCGGCATCGGCGGACGGGCAGAACCCCACCCCGTTCACCGGCACGCCGCCGTTTGGGCCGCCCTCGTTCGTCCCGAAGACCGGCTCGACGGTGGGCGTGGCCCAGCCGATCATCATCAACTTCCCGGGAACGGTGGAGGACGCCGGTGCCGCGATCAACGCCGTGCATGTCTCGTCGGTGCCGCCGGTGCCGGGCAAGTTCTACTGGATGACCCCGACCCAGTTGCGGTGGCGCCCGATCAACTTCTGGCCCGCGCACACCGCGGTGACCGTCGACGCCGGCGGCACCGTGACCAACTTCCAGACCGGGGACACGCTGATCGCCACGGCCGACGACTCCACCCACCAGCTGACCATCACCCGCAACGGCACGGTGGAGAAGACCTTCCCGATGTCGATGGGCATGACGTCCGGCAATCACCAGACGCCCAATGGCACCTACTACGTGCAGGACAAGAAGGCCTCGGTGGTGATGGACTCCTCCACCTACGGGGTCCCGGTCAACTCGACCTACGGCTACAAGGTGACGGTCGAGGACGCGGTCCGCTTCGACAACGTCGGCGACTACGTGCACAGCGCGCCATGGTCGGTCGACGACCAGGGCAAGCGCGACGTCAGCCACGGCTGCATCAACATCAGCCCCACCAATGCCAAGTGGTTCTTCGACAACTTCGGCCCGGGTGACCCGATCGTCGTGAAGAACTCCAGCGGCGGCAATTACAAGAAGAACGACGGCTCCGCCGACTGGATGAACTAACCTCCCAGCCCGGCAGCCCCCGCAAGCGGGAGGTACCCCCAGCAAAATCGCCCATCCCGAAGAGGAATTGGGCGATTTTGTGTCTGCTCGCGAGTGTAAGTGGGGGCTTTCGCGGGGCGCGCGATTATGTATAGCATCATACATACTGCCGACCCGAGGAGCGCCGATGCGCAGTCCACGCGAGCGGATGGTGATCTCCGCCGCGCTGCTGATCAGGGAGCGGGGCGCCCACGCCACCGCGATCTCCGATGTGCTCGAGCACAGCGGCGCGCCGCGAGGCTCGGCGTACCACTACTTCCCCGGCGGCCGCACGCAACTGCTCTGCGAGGCGGTCGACTACGCCGGCGAACACGTCGCCGGGGTCATCGCCGAAACCGACAGCGGAGCTCAGCTGCTGGACACCCTGATCGACAAGTACCGCCGCCAGCTGCTCGACAGCGACTTCCGCGCGGGCTGCCCCGTGGTCGCGGTCTCGGTGGAAGCCGGTGAGGAAGACGGCGAACGCATGGCGCCGGTCGTCGAGCGTGCGGCGTCGGTGTTCGACCGCTGGACCGACCTGATCGCGCAGCGCTTCATCGCCGACGGGATACCGCGCCCGCGTGCCGCGGACCTGGCGATGCTGGCCACCACCGCGCTCGAGGGCGCGATCGTGCTGGCCCGGGTGCGCCGCGACCCGGCTCCCCTTGACGTCGTGCACCGCCAGCTACGCGACCTGCTGCTGGCCGAGGCGACCAGAAAGGACGTCCCGCGATGACCGGAGAATGGAAGTCCACCGCCTGCATCCTCTGCGAATGCAACTGCGGCATCGTCGTCCAAGTCGAGGATCGCCGGCTGGCCCGCATCCGGGGCGACAAGGCGCACCCGGCGTCGCAGGGGTACACCTGCAACAAGGCCCTGCGGCTGGATCACTACCAGAACAGCGGCGCTCGCCTCACGTCGCCGCTGCGCCGCCGCGCGGACGGCAGCTTCGAGGAGATCGATTGGGACACCGCGATCGTCGAGATCGCCGAGGGTTTCAAGCACATCCGGGACGCCTACGGCGGCGACAAGATCTTCTACTACGGCGGCGGCGGGCAGGGCAACCACCTCGGCGGGGCGTACAGCGGCGCCTTCCTCAAGGCCCTCGGGTCGCGCTATCGGTCGAACGCGTTGGCGCAGGAGAAGACCGGCGAGGCGTGGATCGACGGGCAGCTGTACGGCGGCCACACGCGCGGCGAATTCGAGCACGCCGAAGTGTCCGTCTTCGTCGGGAAGAACCCGTGGATGTCACAGAGCTTTCCCCGGGCCCGGGTGGTGCTCAACGAGATCGCCAAGGACCCGGCCCGGTCGATGATCGTCATCGATCCCGTCGTCACCGACACCGCCAAGATGTCCGACTTCCACCTGCGGGTGCGGCCCGGCACCGACGCGTGGTGCCTGGCCGCGCTGGCGGCCGTCCTGGTGCAGGAAAACCTTTGCAACGAAGCGTTTCTGGCCGAGCACGTGCGCGGCGCCGACGCCGTCCGCGCCGCGCTGCGCGAGGTGTCCGTGTCCGACTACGCACAGCGGTGCGGGGTCGACGAGGAGCTGTTGCGCGCGGCGGCCCGCCGCATCGGCGCGGCGGCCAGCGTCTCGGTGTTCGAGGACCTCGGGGTGCAGCAGGCGCCCAACAGCACGCTCTGCTCCTACCTCAACAAGCTGCTGTGGATATTCACCGGCAACTTCGCGAAAAAGGGTGGCCAGCATCTGCATTCGGCATTCGGACCGCTGTTCGGCCAGTTCTCCGGCCGCACGCCGGTGACCGGCGCCCCGATCATCGCCGGGCTGGTGCCCAGCAACGTCGTGCCCGAGGAGATCCTCACCGACCACCCGGACCGATTCCGGGCCATGATCGTGGAGAGCAGCAACCCCGCCCACTCGCTGGCCAACTCGGCGGCCTGCCGGGAGGCCTTCCAAGCGCTCGAACTGATGGTCGTCATCGACGTCGCGATGACCGAGACCGCCCGACTCGCACACTACGTGCTGCCCGCGGCCTCCCAGTTCGAGAAGCCCGAGGCCACCTTCTTCAACCTGGAGTTCCCGCACAACGCTTTTCAGCTGCGCCGGCCGCTGCTCGAGCCCCTGCCCGGAACGCTGCCCGAACCCGAGATCTGGGCCCGGTTGGTGCGGGCGCTGGGCGTGGTGGACGACGCGGACCTGCGGCCGCTGGCCGAGGCCGCCCAGCGCGGCCGGCGGGCCTACACCGAGGCGTTCCTCACCGCGACCGCGAACCCGACGGTCGCGAAGCTGCTGCCCTATGTCCTCTACGAGACGCTCGGGCCCACGCTGCCCGACGGCCTGCGCGGCGCGGCCGCCCTGTGGGGGCTCGCCCAGAAGGCCGCGCTGACCTATCCCGACGCGGTGCGCCGCGCCGGCCACGCCGACGGCAACGCGCTGTTCGACGCGATCCTCGACACCCCGTCCGGGGTGACGTTCACCGTCCACAACTACGAGGACGATTTCGCGTTGATCAGCCACGCCGATCACAAGATCGCGCTGGAAATCCCGGAAATGCTCACCGATTTGGCGGCCCTGGCCCAGGCGCCACCGCGGCTCACCACACCGGAGTTCCCGATCGTGCTGTCGGTGGGCGAGCGCCGCGCCTACACCGCCAACGACATCTTCCGCGACCCCTCCTGGCGCAAACGCGACGCCGACGGGGCGCTGCGAGTCAGCGTCGAGGACGCCCAAACCCTCGGGCTCGCCGACGGATGTCGCGCCCGCATCAGCACCGCGGCCGGCAGCGCCGAGGCCACCGTCGAGATCACCGAGACCATGCTGGCCGGGCATGCGGCCCTGCCCAACGGTTTTGGGCTCGACTACGTCGACGGCGACGGGCAGACCGTGACACCGGGCGTCGCCCCGAACGCGCTCACCTCGACGGAATGGCGCGATCCCTACGCGGGCACGCCGTGGCACAAGCACGTGCCCGCCCGGATCGAAGCGGTCGGCGTGCCCGTCAGTTCCAGATCCTGACCCGCCGCTGCGGCTCCAGGAACAGCGCGTCGTCCTCGGCGACGTCGAACGCCTCGTAGAAGGCGTCCATGTTGCGGATGACGCCGTTGCAGCGGAACTCCGGCGGTGAGTGCGGATCGGTGGCCAACCGCCGGATCGCTTCCGCCGGGCGGGATTTGGTGCGCCACACCTGCGCCCAGCCGTAGAACACCCGCTGCACGCCGGTGAGGCCGTCGATGACGGGTGCGTCCTGGCCGTCCAGCGACAGCTGATAGGCCAGCAGGGCGATCGACAACCCGCCCAGGTCACCGATGTTCTCCCCGACGGTGAACGCGCCGTTGACGTGGTGACCGGCGTCCAACCCGCGCGGCGTGTACGCCTCGTACTGCTCGATCAGGGCCTTGGTGCGGGCGCCGAATTCGGCGCGATCGGCGTCGGTCCACCAATCCACCAGGTTGCCGTCGCCGTCGTACTTGGCGCCCTGGTCGTCGAAGCCATGCCCGATCTCGTGCCCGATCACCGAGCCGATCCCGCCGTAGTTGGCGGCGTCGTCGGCCTCGGGGTCGAAGAACGGCGGCTGCAAAATGGCTGCGGGAAAGACGATTTCGTTCATCCCCGGGTTGTAGTAGGCGTTGACCGTCTGCGGGGTCATGAACCACTCGTCCTTGTCGACCGGACCGCCCAGCTTGGCCAGTTCGCGGTCGTGGTTGACCGCATAGCCGCGCCGAAAGTTGCCGTACAGGTCGTCGCGGTCGATCACCAGCGCGGAGTAGTCCCGCCACTTCGCCGGGTAGCCGACCTTGGCGACGAACTTGTCCAGCTTGGCCAGCGCCCGCTCCCGGGTCTGCGGCGTCATCCAATCCAGCTCGTTGATGGACAGCCGATAGGCCGCCTTGAGGTTGTCCACCAGCGCGTCGATGCGCGCCTTGGCCCCGGGCGGGAAATACCGCTCCACATAGATCTTTCCGACGGAATCGCCCATCAGGTTCTCCACCAGTGACACGGCCCGCTTCCAGCGTTCCCGGATCTGCTCGGCGCCGGTGAGCAGCCGGCCATAGAAGTCGAAGTCCGCGGCGACCAGCTCGTCGGTCAGCCAGGACGCCCGCGCGCGGATCAACCGCCAACGCGCCCAACGCTTCCAGTCCTCCAGGTCGCCGGTCGCCCACAGGTCGGCGAATGCGGTGAGGTAATCCGGTTGCCGCACAATGACTTCCGCGAACGCCTCCGGTGTGCCGCCGAGCGCGGTCGCCCAGCCGACCCAGTCGAAGCCCTTGCCCTCGGCCTGCAGGTCCGCGAAGGTCCGCAGGTTGTAGGAGAGCTCTGCGTCGCGTCGCTTGACCACGTCCCAGTGCGCGGCGGCCAGCTTGGTTTCCAGCGCCACGATTCGGGCCGCCGTCTCGGCGTGCGTTTCCGCGGCGCCGCCGTACACCAGGGCGAACATCCGGGCGATGTGCCCCGGGTAGGCCGCGAGTACCTCGGCGTGCCGCTCTTCGCGGAAATAGGACTCGTCGGGCAGCCCGATGCCGGACTGGGTGACGTGCACGAGGTACCGGGCGGAATTCTTGGCGTCGGTGTCGATGTACATCGCGAGGCCGCCGCCCACCCCGGTGCGCTGCAGCGCGCCCACCGCCGCCGCCAACGCGTCCGCGTCCGCGGCGTCGTCGATCGTGGCCAGCTCGTCGAGCAGGGGTTGCAGGCCGCGCCGCTCGATGGCCGCCTCGTCGAGGAAGCTGGCGTACAGGTCGCCGATGCGTTGTTGGTCGGTGCCCGCGGCGGCGCCGGTCTCGCTGGCCTCGACGATCAGATCGCGCACCTGCTCCTCGGCACGGTCGAACAGGTGCCGGAACGCGCCGTCGGTCGCACGGTCCGCCGGTATGTCGTATTCGGCCAGCCAGCGGCCGTTGACGTGTCCGAACAGGTCGTCTTGGGGGCGGGTGTCGGCGTCGACGTGGCTCAGGTCGATGCCCGAGCGGATGGCCTCTACAGTCACCCCGCCATCCTTCCATCTTTGTCGGGTGCGACGATCGGGCCATGTCCGACGGCCAGCGAACCGAGCCAACCAACGAGCAAGTCGCGGAGGCGGAGGACGCCGACGCCGAGGAATTCCGTGACGACGACGCCGCAGGCGGCCCGATGTTCTCCGCGTACGGCATCGCGTCGGCCGTCCTCGGTGTGCTGTCGGTGGCGGCGATCGTGTTCGGGTTCTTCCTGTGGTCGGGGCACCGCGACGACACGGGCGAACGCCGCTACCTGTCCCGCGTCATGCAGACCGCCGCCGAGTGGACCGGGGTGCTGATCAACATGAACAGCGGCAACGTCGACGGCAGCCTGCAACGGCTGCACGACGGCACGGTCGGCGAACTCAATACCGACTTCGACGCCGCCATGCAGCCCTACCGGCAGGTGGTGGAGAAGCTGCAGTCCAAGAGCGCCGGGCGAATCGACGCGGTGGCCGTCGAGACCGTGCACCGTGACCTGGACACCCAGCCCGGTACGTCCCGGCCGGTGGTGACCACCAAGCTGCCGCCGTTCGCCAGCCGGTTGGACGCGGTGATGCTGGTCGCGACCTCCGTCAGCGAGAACGCCGGCGCCAAACCGCAGACGGTGCACTGGAATCTGCGCCTCGACGTGGTCAACGTCGACGGCAAGCTGATGATCTCGGGGCTGGAATCGATCCGATGAGAAACCTCCTGCGCCTGCTCGCGTTCGACATCCTGGCGCCGCTGGCCGCGGTGGCGGCGTTGCTGGCGATCGGGCTGGTCCTGGGCTGGCCGCTGTGGTGGGTCTCGGCGTGCTCGGTGCTCGTGCTGCTGATCGTCGAGGGCGTCTTGGTCAATTTCTGGCTGCTGCGGCGGGATTCGGTCAGCGTCGGCACCGACGACGACGCGCCGGGGCTGCGGTTGGCCGTCGTCTTCCTGTGCACGGCCGCACTGGTGGCCGCGGTGGTCACCGGTTACACGCACTGGACGCGGTCGGACCGCGTCTTCAAGGACGACTCCCGCGACGTGGTCCGGGTCGCCACCGGGATGGCGGAGGCGATGGCGTCGTTCACCCCGGGCGCCCCGGACAGCTCCATCGACCGGGCGACGGCGCTGATCGTCCCCGAGCACGCAGCCGCCTTCAAGGAGCAGTACACGAAGTCCAGCTCCGAACTGGCCCAGCACAATGTGACCGCGCAGGCCGCCACGCTGGCGGCCGGGGTCGAGGCGCTGGGGCCGTCGGCGGCCAGCGTCGCGGTGATCCTGCGGGTCACCCAGAACGCGCCGGGCCAACAGCCCAGCCAGTCGGCGCCCGCGCTGCGCGTGGCGCTGACCAAGCACGGCGACGCCTGGCTGGTGTCGGACGTGCTGCCGATCAGGTGATCAGTTGGAGTCTGCCGAGCGCGTCGACTTCACCTTGACGAACCGGTCCGAGAGCCGGCGCATCCGGATCATCAGGGCGGCCGACGGGCTGGTGCTGCCGTCCAGGTAGGCGGCGAGCTCCGCGGCGGTCACGCCGATGCGCGAGGCGAATTCCTGCTGCGCCAGGCCGGAGCGGTCGATGAGCAGTCCGACGTGGCGGGCCACCTCGGCGCGTTCGTTGGCTTCCAGGTGGGTGCGGGCGCGTTCGAGCACCTCCCACAGCGCCTTGGAGATGCCGTAGGGCCGGGTGCCTTCGAGCACCTCTTCGACCTGGCGGGCGGTGCGGCCGTACGGGTCGCGCTTCAACGCCGCGGCGATCCGCTTCCAGGTGGCGATGTCGCCGCCCTGCAGCGCAGCGCGGATGGCGGAGGTGGGCCAGAACTCCACCGGCTGGTCGGGGTCCGGGGCGGGCGCGGCGTCACGCCTGCGCGGCTCGGTCGCCGGCCGGTGGGGCGGTGCGGGGCGTCGGTCAGGTGCCAACGTCACCTCGCCTCCTCCAGCATCGCGACGGCCACCGAGAGGCAGCGCTGCCTGATCTCCTCCCAGTCCGAGCGGGCGTCGGTCTCCGACCCCTGCTCGTCGTTGAAATCACAGGGATCCGGATCAGCGAGTCGACGGACCAACTGGGTGGCGATCCATTGCCGCCTGGGCGACTGACAACAGTAGTACCTGTCCATGCCGGCCAGCACCACAGCGGCGGTCTCGGGCTCCAACGTTTCAACCATATCGGCAAAGTCGGCGTAATCGCGTTGGCTGTTACGGCTCATGATGAGGTAGCCCTTGAGGCGCAGCGTCTCGGCGCCGGTCGGGACCAGCAGCCGGTCGCCGGTGGGCAGCTGCACGTGGGTGGTTTCGACCGGGCAGCGGCGCTCGTAGACGGCCCGGTCGGCGGCCTCGGTCTCGCTCTCCAGCGCGTCGATGGCGACGGAGAGCCGCCCCCGCCACAGGGTGACCGGGTGGACGGGCCGGTCCGCCCCGACGATCGCCTTGGCGATGCCGTTGCGCGAGGTCAGCCCGCCGACCAGTTTCTTGGTCCCCGAGGAGCCGTTGGTGTGGCCGTTGCTGCCGTTCTTCCGGTCGGCAGCGCCGGCCGCGACACCCGCCCTCTCGTCGTCGATGTCGACCTGGTGGGGGATCTGACCGGGGTCCCGGCCGCGCTCGGTGTCGGCTCCCTCCGGCTGGGCGCCCGGCCTTTCCTTGCCGTTGCGTCCGCAACCGGTGAAGGCCAGCGGGTCGGTCACGCAGATGGCGTCGGGCGCCAGGTGCTTGAGCTTGGCCGCCGACTTGAGCACCATCCGCAGGTCGGCGTTCGGCGCCGTCAGCGCCGAGATGTCGTCGGGGATGACCACCACGTCGCCCAGATCGACCTCCGGCAGGGGCCGGTCGAAGTCGACCGACGGCAGCACCCGGGACAGCCACGGCGGGATCCACCAGTTCCACTGGGCGAACATGGCCATCAGCGCCGGCACCAGCACGAGCCGCACCACCGTGGCGTCCACCGCGATCGCCACCGCGCAGGCGACGTCGATCTCGGCGACCAGCGGCATGCCGGCGAACGCGAAGCCGATGAAGACCGCGATCATGATCAGGGCCGCGCTGGTGATGGTGCGGGCGCTGGTGCTCACGCCGTACGCCACCGCGTCGCGGGTGTTCCCGGAGTGCAGGAAGCGTTCGCGGATGCGGGTCAGCAGGAAGATCTCGTAGTCCATCGACAGCCCGAAGGTCATCGCGAGGACCAGCGGGGGGACCGTGCTGTCGATCGAGCTGATCTGGGCGAAGCCGAGGTCCTTCAGCCAGCCCCACTGGAACACCATCACCAGGCTGCCGTACGCCGCGGCGACCGACAGCAGGGTCATCAGCACGCCCTTGAGCGCCAGGAACACCGAGTGGACCGACACGAGCAGCATCACGAACGCGATCAGCGCGACGATGGCCAGCACCAACGGCTCGGTCTTGGACACCTGGTCGTCGAAGTCCTTGATCAGCGCGGTCGGGCCGCCGACATCCACGCGGGCGGTTCCCCGGTCGGGCACCTTGGGCAGCTGCGCGCGCATCCAGCCGACGGTCTCGCGGGCGCGCATGTCCTCGGGGTCGACCGTCAACACCGCGGAGAGCAGGGCGCTGCCGTTGTCCTCGGCGAATTGCGGCGGCGCGACGGACACGATGTTGGGCGCCTGCGTCATGCGCTGCCGGATTGCGGCGATGGTCTGTCCGTGCTCGGGTGAGGCGGCACCGCCGTCGGGGAAGGTGATCAGCACCCGGATCGGGCCGAGCGCGCCGGGGCCGAGCGCCTCGGCCGCCGCGCCCACGCCGGCGCGGATCTCGTGCGAGGAGTCGAACTGGCGCAGCAGGCTGTTGCCGAGCACCATCGACGACGCCGGCGCGGCCATGACGAGCAGGACCAGCGACGCCCCCAGCGCCGACATCCACGGCCGCCGCATGACCCAGCCGATCCAGCGGTTCCAGAACCGCGATTGGCCGCCCTCCGGTCCGCGCGACCAATGCAGGAACGCCGACCGCTTGGCGGCCGACCGGCCGAAGGTCGCCAGCGCCGCCGGGGTGAGCGTGGTCGACGTCAACATCGCGACCGCGACGGCCAGGATCGCTCCGGTCGCCATCGACTTCAGCGCCGGCGTGTTGATCACGTAGATACCGGTGAGCGAGGCGACGACCGTCATCCCGGACAGCACCACGGCCAGCCCGGAGGTCGCCATCGCCGCGTCGACCGCCTCCTTCGGCTCGCGGCCGGAGCGCAGCTCCTCGCGGAAGCGCATCAGGATGAACAGCGAATAGTCGACGGCGAGCGCGATCCCGAACATCGACACCGTCGAGGTCACGAACACCGACATGGTCGTGTAGGCCGACAGCAGGTAGACCAGGCCCATGGTGACCACGACCGTGCAGATGCCGAGGGCCAGGGGGATCGCCGCGGCGGCGAGCGAACCGAAGACGGCGAGCAGGACGATCAGGATCACCGGCAGGTTCCAGCGCTCCGCGGCGGCGATGTCGTGCTTGGTGTTCTGCGCCGCGGCGGCCGACAACGCACCCTGCCCGATCACGTACAGGCGCACCCGGCCGTCCGCGGTCTGGCCGGCCTGATCGCCCTTGACCCCGACCTTGGTGCGCAACCGCTTGGCGACGTCGCTGGTGTTGCGGGAATCCAGCCGCAGCGACAACACGTACGGCCGGTCGGGTTGCGGCGGCCGCTGGGTGGGGTTGGGCACCTCCGAGACGCCGGGCACCTCGGCGGCGGTGCGCCTCAGCAGCGCGACGGCGTCGTTGATGTCGGCGTAGCTGGCGTCCGGGCGGGGCGCCGCGACCAGGGCGAGCGAGGACGACCCCTGGTCGTGGTACAGCTCCTCGAGCTGGTCGTGGACGAGCAGCGACTGCGAACCGGCCACCTCGAAGCCGCCGCCGGTCAGGTTCCCCGACTGCGTCAAGGCCAGATAGACCGCCGGAACCAACGCCAGCAACCAGCCCGTGAAGACCAACCAGCGGTACTTACGCAGGCTGCGGCTGAGGCGCATCATTAACTGCTGGATTTCTTCACTCCCCGTGTTTCGCTTAACGCGTGCTGGCGAGAATACCGCAGCGGCCTGTGGATGATGTCAGCTTTCTGGTTCCTGAGCTGCAACGACGGGCTTGTTGCCAAGACGCTGCCAAGTCGTTGTGAACCGGTTACCGGCGGGATTTTCCTCACACGGGTGCACGCGCGCTGGCAGGGCGCACGCCGGCGATGGCAGGATGTCGGGTGGCCGGCGGGGCCCCGGGGAACTCCGCGATTCGACGAGGCCGTCCACAGCAGCCGTTTGCGGGCGTCGGTGCTGCGCGTGACGCCGCAAATCGTAAGGAGTTTCGATGACCAGAGGCACCGCGACCGGGCTCGCAAGATGCGCCGCAAGATCGTGGCCGGGCTGATCGCCACCACCGTGCCGTGCGCCGCCCTGGCCGTCCTGGCTGGGCCACCGGCGACGGGCGCCAGCGACCCCTGCTCGGCCAGTGAGGTCGCCCGCACGATCGGTTCGGTCTCCAAGTCGATGGGCGACTACCTGGACTCGCACCCGGAGACGAACCAGACGATGACCTCCATGCTGCAGCAGCAGGCGGGACCCCAGTCGATGACCGGCCTGAAGTCCTACTTCGAGGCCAACCCGAAGGTCGCCGGCGACATGACGTCCATCGCCCAGCCGTTGACCAACCTGTCGCTGCAGTGCAAGCTGCCGATCTCGCCCACCCAGGCGATGGGCATGATGCAGCAGGCGCAGGGCGCGGCCGGTGGGCTGCCCGCGCTGCCTGGCAACGCGGCGGGCGCGCTGCCGCTGGGCGGCAACCCGGCGGCCACCGGGCCGGTCCCGCCGGCGGCGGCCAATCCGTTGTCGGGGCCGCCGCGCGGCAACACCGCCGGCTAGCTCCCGGTTTCAGGGCTCCGGTCGGGCGGTAGCGGGCCCTGCAGGGCGGTCTCGGTCGGATCGTCGGCGGCCGGGTCCTGCGGCGCTCCGGGCGCGGGTTTCGGCGTCGCCTCCTCGTCGTCCGGCACCGCGACGTTCTCGGTCCGGAACACGAAGAAGAACACCACCCAGCCGATGGCGGAGATGAGCAACCAGCTGATCAGCCGGTAGATCAGCATGGCCGAGATGGCGTTGGGCAGCGACATGCCGCTGGACACCAGACCCGGCACCAGCACCGCCTCAACGACCAGGAGGCCGCCGGGCATCAGCGGGATGGTGCCGACGGCCCGCGCGGCGGCGTAGGCCACCGTCAGCCCGGCGACCGAGGCGTGATCGCCTGCGGCGTAGGCCGCGAACCCGAGACAGGCCACGTCGGCGACCCAGTTGAACATCGACCAGCCGAACGCCACCCCCATGTCGCGCCGGCCCAGGCTCACCGACTCCAGCTGCGCCAGCGTCTCGCGCCACTTGGCCAGGCCGGTGTCCGCGGGCCTGCCGCGAACGGAGTTGACCCACGACAACACCCGGCAGCCGATCCCGTCGATCAGCTCCGGCCGCGACGCGACGGCCTGGGCGAGCAGCAGCAACGCCACGAAGCCGCCGAGGGTGAACAGCAACGAGAACGGGTTGTTCTTCGCGCCGAGGAAGAAGGCCCCGCCCAGCCCAAGCAGCGCCAGCCCGACGGCCTGCAGGACGCCCGCCATCACCAGCTGCCACGACGCCACCACTGTCGAGGCGCCCCAAATCCGTTGCTGCCGAAGCAAAAACGTCGCCGACAACACCGGGCCCCCGGGCAGCGTGGTGCTCAGCGAGTTGGCGGCGTAGACGGCGGCCTCCGACCGCAACTGTTTGACGTGCACGCCGGCCGAGCGCAGCAGCGTGCGCTGGATCTGCGCGAAGCTGTGCATCGACGCGGCCGACGCCACCACCGACGCCAACAGCCACCACCAGTTCGCCTCGTACAGGCTCATCCAGGCCTTGGCCAGCTGATGCCAGCCCAGCGCGACCTCCACGGCAAGCACGACCGCGACGATCCCGAGGATCAGCCAGCGCACCCACCAGTACTTCCCGCGCGGGGCCTCTTCGCGCGGGAAGTCGAGATTGCGGGCGGGTGCGTCGTGCGGCACGTGATTTAGGGTAACGGTGCAGGTGGCGCGGGCATCGCCGCGCGGCGCCGACCGTGTCGCCGTCGTAACCGGATCGTGCCGACGCGGCCGCGCGCCGGCGCCGCGCGCACGTTTGGCGGTGCCCCGCGCCGGATAGGCTCACCCCATGCCGGCAAACACCGACGACGCTTCGGTCGAACCCATCGTCCGCAAGACCGCAGCCTGGGCCTGGCGTTTGCTGGTCATCCTCCTCGCGCTGGTCGCGCTGCTGTGGGTGGTGAAGAAGCTCGAGGTGATCGTCGTCCCGGTCCTGGTGGCGCTGCTGCTCAGCGCGCTGTTGCTGCCGGTCGTCGACTGGCTCGACCGCCGCGGCCTGCCCCGCGGCGGCGCGGTGGCCCTGGTGTTGCTCGGCGGCTTCTCCATCCTGGGCGGCATCCTGGCGTTCGTCGTCAACCAATTCGTCGACGGTCTGCCGGGCCTGACCGACCAGGTCACCCGCAGCATCGAGTCAACCCGGCGGTGGCTGATCCACGGGCCGGCGCACCTGCGCCGCGAACAAATCGACAACGCCGGCAACGCCGCGATCGAGGCCCTGCGCAACAATCAGACGAAGCTGGAAAGCGGCGCCCTGTCCACCGCGGCGACCATCACCGAACTGGTCACGGCGGCCGTGCTGGTGCTCTTCACGCTGATCTTCTTCCTCTACGGCGGCCGCAACATCTGGGCCTACGTGTCCAAGATCTTCCCGGCCGACGTCCGGGACCGGGTGAGCGAGGCGGGCCGGGCCGGCTACGGGTCGCTGACCGCGTACGTGCGGGCCACCTTCCTGGTGGCGCTCACCGACGCGGCCGGGGTCGGCACCGGCCTGGCGATCATGGGCATCCCACTGGCGCTGCCGCTGGCCTCGCTGGTCTTCCTGGGCGCGTTCATCCCGCTGATCGGTGCCTTGGTCTCGGGTCTGCTGGCCGTGGTGGTCGCCCTGCTCGCCAAGGGCATTGTGTACGCACTGATCACGCTCGGCCTGCTGATCGCGGTGAACCAGTTGGAGGCCCACGTGCTGCAGCCGCTGGTGATGGGCCGCGCGGTCTCGATTCACCCGCTCGCGGTGGTGCTCGCCATCGCCGCCGGCGGCGTGCTCGCGGGAATCGTCGGCGCGCTGCTGGCGGTCCCGACGGTGGCGTTCCTCAACAACGCGTTCCAGGTGCTGTTCGCGAAGGATCCGGCCGCCGAGGCCGAGAAACAGACCGAGGAGGCCGACGAGGGTGGCGCGATCGTCCAGGCGGAGCCGGACGAGCCGGCGACCGCGTCGGACTGATCCCTACAACCGGCCCTCGCGGCGCAGCAGGTCCTGGGCGGACAGGCCGCCGCCGGAGCGTCGGCGCTGGCGCGCGTCGCCGTTGTCTCCCCGGGAGTTCATCTTTTCCGTGGCCGCGTCGGAGTCGTCGCCCTCGGGCCGCGGAAACGCGGTGGTGGGTTCGGCCGCGTCTTCCGCATCGTCAGAGCGGTTGGCGGGCACCGGAATCGCGCGCGTCTGGCCGCTGGACGGCGGCGGCGGTGGCGTCGCGGGGGTGGTGGGCCGTGGCGGCGCCGACGGCGCCGCATTGGCGGGCCGCTCGTGGGCGGGGGCGGAGTTCGGCACCGCCAGCCTCGTCGTCTGAGCCTCCGTCGGCTGGCCCGGCCGGGCCTGCACGCGCGCGGCGTCGCCGGGGGGCGCCGCAGGGCGCATCGCCGCGCCTGCGGGCGCTTCCGCCGCGGGTTCGGGCGGAGCCGGCCGCGTCGCCCGGGACGGCTCGAGGGCCGCGGGGTGGGTGGGGTCGTGTGGCGGGCGTGGCCCGGCGGCGACCAGGCTGGCCGCCACCGGCGGTCGCGCGGGGCGGCCGTTGAGCGTCGGCCGCTTGCGCTCGTCGGGCAGGTCGATCTCGCCGAGCCCGATCCGGTTCTGCAGCCGCCTGGCCCAGCGCGGGGCCCACCAGCAGTCGTCGCCGAGGAGTTTCATCACCGACGGCACCAGGAACATCCGGACCACGGTGGCGTCCAGCAACAGCGCCGCCATCAGGCCGAACGCCAGGTATTTCATCAGCACCAGGTCGGAGAACACGAAAGAACCGGCGACCACGGCCAGCACCAGCGCGGCCGCCGTGATCAGGCGCCCCGTCGTCGCGGTGGGCTTCGGTCTGGCCACCGACTACGAGGTGTTCCTGGTGTCCCGCATGGTCGAGGCGCGCGAACG
>NZ_LZJJ01000207.1:0-4775 GCF_001667625.1 Mycobacterium sp. E1715 | reverse complement strand
TCTCCGCCCACAACACCTACGCCGACGACGGCGCCATGATCGACAAGGGCGTCGCCTTCGCCTCCAGCCACCTCGACATGGGTGGGCCGGCGACCGCGCCGGTCAGGAGCTTCGGCGGCTGAGCGATTGCTCAGCCGGACTTGGCATTCAGGAACGCCACGATTCCCTGGGTGACCGCGTTGGCGTAACGCGCGCGGCCGTCCGGGCTTTCCATCCGCGCGGCGTCCTCGGCGTTCTTCATGTTGCCGAGTTCGACGAGGATCGCCGGGTACTGGGCCAGGTTCAGCCCCGCAAGGTCGTCGCGGCCGTAGAGGCCGTTCGAGCCGATGTAGTTGGCCGGCTGAAAGCCCGCCTGCGCCAAGGCATCCCGCATTGCGGTGGCCAATTGGACGGCGGGGCCGGCCTGCACGTCGTTCAGGGGCGGGCTGGAGTAGTTGACGTGGAATCCGCTGCCGGACGCGGGTCCGCCGTCGGCGTGGATGCTCACGATCGCGTCGGGGCGCATCGCGTTGGCGGCCGCGGCGCGCTGATCCACGCAGGGGCCGACGGAGCCGTCGTCACCGCGCGACAGCTGGGTACGCACGCCCAGCTGGTTGAGCGACTGGTTGATCAGCGCCACGACCGCCCAGGTGAACGCGTGCTCGGGATAGCCGTCGTTGGTGGCGGCCCCGGATGTCTGGCAGGCCTTGGTCCCGCCGCGGCCGTTGGGGACCTGCCGGTTGATCGACGCGTCGTTCACGGCGTTGTGCCCCGGGTCGAGGAAGACGGCCGACCCGGCGACGGAGGCGGAGGCGGAGGGAGCGGTTACCAGGGCCCCGGCGCCGAGCAGCGCCGGAGCCAATCTCAGCACGTCGCGACGGGAAATGGGTCCCGGCCGGCCGGGGCGGTCAGTCACCGCGCGATGGTAACAATCAGCGCTCCTGCACGGCAGCCAGCAGGGCGTCGCCGACGCTCTTCAGGAAGGTCGCCGGCACGCTGTAGCCGCAGGTCGTCATCCGCAGCCTGCCCTCGAAGGTGGTGATGCCGGTGACGTACTCGCCCTCGGTCTGGCTTTGCACCACCGGGCCCCACACCGCCGTGGGCCGCAGCGCGCCCGAGCCGTCGAGGTTCTGCACGCCGAGGTTCGTGACGATCATCTCGAACGGGCAGACGCGGCTGAACAGTTCTTCGGCGTGGTCGACTTCGGCGTCGACCGCGATCGCTTCCGAGACGGCTTGCGAGGCGGTGCGGATTCCACGCGCCGACCGCGCGACGTCGAGGTGTGCGGTGGTCGCGCGGGCCTGCTCCCAGAACGAAACACCATCCCAGGGCGACAGGCCGGTCCAGGTCGATTGGATGAAGAGGCCGCAGTCGCCGCCGACGCCTATCAGCCCCCGGAAGTTGATCGGGTTGAGCACTCGCACAAAGTCTTCGCCACGCACGGCGGCCCGGACGCGGCACATCGCGACGACCAGCGCCGCGTGCACGGTGGTGCGTTCCTCGCGGCATCGCTGGGCCAGCAGCGCGGTGTCCACTTCCGCCATCGCCATGGTGTGCACGTTGGTCGGGGCGCCGTCGAACGGGCGGATGGCGCTGGGCACCCGCATGCGTGGATCGTCGGGCAGCTCCCGTGGCGCGATCTCGCCCAGCGTGCGGGCGACGAGGTCCTCCTGGGCTTGGGGCACAGGCAGATTGGGCAGGTCCGCGCCGTTGAGCGCGGCAACGACATCCTTGAGCACCAGCACCGAGGAAATCCCGTCGGCGAGCGTGTGGTCGAACGTCAGCACCAGCGCACTGCCGGTTCGCCCCTGCAGCAGCGACGCGCGCATCAGCGGCGCACGCGAGCGGTCGAATGGCCGGCTGAGCTCGTCCGCCGCGACGGGCTCCCACGACTCGGCGCGGTGGACGGTCAGGGTGATCGGTGGGACGGTGGCGGCGCGGTAGAAGCCGAGCCGCGAGCCGGGCTGGTCCTCAACGTGTGCGGACAACAAGGGATGTCGTCGTTGCGCGGCGGCCAGCGCAGGCCTCACCTTGTTTGCGGTGAGCACTTGGTCGAACTCGGCAACGAGCGAGAAGTGTGTCGGATTGCGTTCGCTGTAGCGATAGAAGAGCCGTTCCATGGCACCGATGGGGCGAATAAATTGTGCTGCGATCACCAAGTCTCCAAACGTCTTTGAGGCACTGCGACACACTGCAGACGGCCGCCGGCGACGTTTGGTTCAGCACGGTGCGCGAAATCGGTTGAGCGTTAACGCAAATGTCACGCGGGCTCAGACGTCGGTCAACGCCCGGGCCGCGGCGCGGAACATGGTCTGCTTGATCGCCCCCAGCGTGCCGGGGTCCTTGCCGCCCAGCGGGCGCAACAGGTCGGTCGCCGCGGCGGTCACCTCGGCCTCGGCGGCGGTCGCGTCGACGATGCCGAATTCGGCGGCCTCCTCCCCGCCGAACCGGCGCCCGGTCGTCATCGAGGCCACCGCGGCGCGGGGCGTGAGCTTGGCCTGGATCAGGGCGGCCATGCCGTCGGTGAACGGGATGCGGATGTCGACCTCGGGGAAGCAGAAGAACCCGCGGTCGGCGCGCATCACCCGCACGTCGTGGGCCATCGCGAGCATGGCGCCGGCGCCGAAGGCGTGCCCGGTCACCGCGGCGGCCGTCGGCATCGGGAAGGTGAGGACGCGGGCCAGCAGGGCCTGCACCCGCGCGACGTAGGACTGGGTCTGGTCGGGGTGAGCGCCCAGCCAGTCCAAGTCCAGGCCGTTGGTATAGAACTTGCCGCCCGCGGTGGTGACCAGGCCCTGCGCACCGGCCTGCTGAATTTCGTCGAGCTGCCCGTCGATCGCGTCGAGAAACTCTGGGGAGAAACGGTTCTCGTCCTCGCCGAGGCGCAGAATCGCGATCTTGTCGTCCCAACTCAGTGTCGGTGTCATGTCGTGGCCCTTTCTCTGGTCCTGCCTCGGGGCGCCCCGAGGTCGAGCACGGCGGCGACCGCCGCGCGCAGTCGTTCCCGGGCGTCGGGGTCGTCGATCCGGTTGCGGCGCAACAGGATCGCGGTCGGTAGGTCGACGATGCACGTCGTGATGACGTCGACGGCCGCGGCGTCCTTGCGGTCCCACAGGCGGCGGGCCAGCCGGATCATCGTCTCCACCAGCAGCCGGTCCAGGTCACGCAATTGGGTGGCGATGTCGGGCGGCATCTCCGGACCCAACAGCTCGTCACGGCGCACCGTCAGCAAAAGTTGCGACGACTCGGGGTGGGTTTCGGCGAACACGGCCGGCGCCTCGGCCGCCGCCACCACGGCGGCGACGCCGTCTTGGTCGGGGGCGGAGTCGATCAATTCGCTTTGGGCGCTGAGGAATCGGTGCCCGGCCCGCAGCCAGGCGCGCCCGACGAGTCCCGCGCGCGAGCCGAACGTGTGGTACAGCGCGCCGTTGGATACGCCGATCGCGTCACTGATCGCGCGAATCGTGACCGACGCCGGCCCGGAGCGCACCGCCAGCCGTTCGACGGCATCCAGGATCCGGTCCTGGTCGTGAACGCGGGGGCGCGGCATGCCGCCATAGTAACAGAGCAATCGCTCTATTATGGGTTTACGTGATCGCAGCAACCGCTTAACGCGCTCGGCGGTTGAAACCCGTTTGACAGCGAGCGCCGACCGGGAACACCGTGCTCATGGGTAAGGTCACTCAGGTCAACGAAGAGGCGGTGTTGGCGGACATCGAGCGGCAACTCGTAGATGAGTTCCCGCACATCCCATCGAACGTCGTCGACGCCCTCATCCGCGAAGAGCACGCCCGGTTCACGCACAGCCGCGTACGGGATTTCGTTCCGTTGTTCGTGGAGAAACACACCCGCGAGGAGCTCAGGCACCGGTCGAACTAGCTACTTCAGGTTGAATGCCTCCCGCGACACCCGGAAGTAGTGCCCGGTGCTGCTGTCGGTGCACGTCATGCCCGACGGCTCGCTGTCGCAGGTGATCGTGCCCGCGGACTGGGTCTGGCCGTAGTCGAGGGTCGGCTCGCCGGCGAAGCGCAGGGTGTCGCCGTGGCAGTGGATGGCGGCCGGCTCGCCCAGGTTCAACACGAAGCGGTTGCCCCAGGCGAGATGCTTGCCGCACTCCGGTGGCGGCGGTGGCTGGTAGTCGAAGTCGCTGATGTCGCACGCCACACCGAAGCCGCCATCACGCAGGTGACGTCGCCCGAGGGCGACTGGAAGTGGTAGAGCGGGTCCGCGTGCGCCGGGCCCACCGCGGTCGCGGCCGCCAGGAGCGGAACCGCGGCGACCATTGATGCCTTCATGATGACGTTGTAATCCTTTTGGGCGGCCAGGTGAAGGCCCCCGCGCAAACTCATTTCGGGATTATCGGTCCGGTCCACCGGCGCACAGGCTTACGCTCAGCAAATGATGAGGACCCTCGCTGTCGCCGCCGCGACGGTCGCGGCCGCCACCGTGATGCCGGCGACCGCGCACGCGGACACCCAGAACTTTCAATCGCCGTCCGGCAACATCTACTGCGTCCTGGGCGGCTTCGGTGTGGCGTGCGACATCAGCGACTTCGACTACCAGCCACCGCCGCCACCGGAGTGCGGCAAGCATCTCGCCTGGGGCAACCGCTTCGTGTTGAACCTGGGCGAGCCGGCCGCCATCCACTGCCACGGCGACACCCTGCGCTTCGCCGGCGAGCCGACCCTCGACTACGGCCAGACCCAGTCCGCGGGCACGATCACCTGCGACAGCGAGCCGTCGGGCATGACGTGCACCGACAGCAGCACCGGGCACTACTTCCGGGTGTCGCGGGA
>NZ_LZJJ01000206.1:0-3214 GCF_001667625.1 Mycobacterium sp. E1715 | reverse complement strand
ACCGTTTCCGCCAGCTGGGTGACCAGCGTCTTCTGGTAGTAGCCGGGCGGCGCGCCGGTCAATTGCCGGGCGGGATCCTCGACCAGCTGCACCCCGATCTGCTGGGCCAGCACAATGATGCCCATCAGCAGGGCCACCGCGATCCCGCCCAGCATCAGCAGCGTCGTCGCCGCGTTGCGCGACTTGGGCTTCTCGAATGCCGGAACCCCGTTGCTGATCGCCTCCACGCCGGTCAGCGCCGCGCAGCCCGAGGAGAACGAGCGCGCCACCAGGAATGCCAGCGCGAAGCCGACGACCTGACCGTGCTCGGCGTGCATCTGAAAGCCGGCCGACTCCGCGCGCAGCGGGTTGCCCAGCACGAAGACCCGGAACAGGCCCCAGCCGATCATGATGAAGACGCCGACGATGAACGCGTAGGTCGGAATGGCGAACGCCACGCCCGACTCGCGGATTCCGCGCAGGTTCAACGCCATCACCAGCAGGATCGAGGCCACGCAGAACCAGACCTTGTTCTCGGCCACGATCGGGATCGCCGAGCCGATATTGGCCATCGCCGACGCCGTCGAAACGGCCACGGTCAGAACGTAATCCACCATCAGCGCGCTGGCGACCACCAGTCCGGCGGTGTCACCGAGGTTGGTGGTGACCACCTCGTAGTCACCGCCGCCCGAGGGGTAGGCGTGCACGTTCTGCCGGTAGCTGGCCACCACCACCAGCATCACCGCGGCCACGGCGAGACCGATCCAGGGCGTCAACGCGTAGGCGGACAGGCCGGCGACCGACAGCATCAGGAAGACTTCCTCGGGTGCGTACGCCACCGAGGACAACGCGTCGGAGGCGAACACCGGCAAGGCGATCCGCTTGGGCAGCAGGGTGTGACTCAGCCGGTCGCTGCGTTGCGGCCGACCGATGAGCAATCGACGCGCTGCGGTGGAAAGTTTGGACACGAGAGCCAAGACTAAGCCCACCGGGGTGTGGCGGTAGCTTCGTAGGTGAGAATGTTTGCCGACCCGAAATCGGCTGGCCGACGTGGGTTGCCGATGGGGGCCGCAGGACGCAGCCGAGAGGATCGGAAATTGCGAGTAGTGGTGATGGGCTGTGGCCGCGTCGGTTCCTCGGTGGCCGACGGGCTGTCGCGGATCGGCCACGACGTCGCGGTCATCGACCGCGACAGCACCGCCTTCAACCGGCTCAGCCCGGAATACGGCGGGGAACGGGTGCTCGGCCAGGGGTTCGACCGCGACGTGTTGCTGCGGGCCGGCATCGAGGAGGCCGACGCGTTCGCCGCGGTCTCCTCCGGCGACAACTCGAACATCATCTCGGCGCGGTTGGCCCGGGAGACCTTCGGCGTTAAGCGCGTCGTCGCCCGCATCTACGACGCCAAGCGGGCCGAGGTCTACGAGCGCCTCGGCATCCCCACCATCGCCACCGTGCCCTGGACCACCGACCGCCTGCTCAACGCGCTGCTGCGGGACACCGAGACAGCCAAATGGCGGGACCCGACCGGCACGGTGGCCGTCGCCGAGGTAGTCCTGCACGAGGAGTGGATCGGCCACCGGGTCACCGATCTCGAGCAGGCGACCGGCGCCCGGGTGGCCTTCCTGATCCGGTTCGGAGCCGGCGTCCTGCCCGAGCCCAAGACGGCTCTGCAGGCCGGCGATCAGGTCTACGTCGCCGCGATCTCGGGCCGGGTGGCCGAGGCCGTGGCCATCGCGGCCCTGCCACCCAGCGAAGACCTCGGTTAAGGAGCGGCGAACATGAAGGTAGCTGTCGCCGGGGCCGGCGCGGTCGGCCGCTCCGTCAGTCGCGAACTCATCGGCAACGGCCACGACGTGACGCTGATCGAGCGCAACCCCGATCACGTCGACGTCGACGCCATCCCCGCCGCGCACTGGCGGCTCGGCGACGCCTGCGAACTGAGCCTGCTGGAATCGGTGCACCTGCACGAATTCGACGTGGTGGTCGCCGCAACCGGCGACGACAAGGCCAACGTCGTGCTCAGCCTGCTGGCCAAGACCGAATTCGCGGTGCCCCGGGTGGTGGCCCGGGTCAACGACCCCCGCAACGAGTGGCTCTTCACCGACGCCTGGGGCGTCGACGTGGCGGTGTCCACGCCGCGCATGCTGGCCTCACTGATCGAAGAGGCCGTCGCGGTCGGTGATCTGGTGCGGCTCATGGAATTCCGCCGCGGGCAGGCCAACCTGGTCGAGATCACGCTGCCCGACGACACCCCCTGGGGCGGCAAGCCGGTGCGCCGGCTGCAGCTGCCGCGCGACGCTTCGCTGGTGACGATCCTGCGCGGCCCGCGGGTCATCGTGCCGGAGGCCGACGAGCCGCTCGAAGGCGGCGACGAGCTGCTCTTCGTCGCGGTCGCCGAGGCCGAAGAGGATCTGCGCAAGCTCCTGCTGCCCGACGGCCCGGGGCTCGACGACTAGGACCGGTGACCCGCAGCGCCCGGCTCCGCCGCGCTCGCGATCACCGCGGACCGATGGCCGTGACCCGCAGCGCCCGGCTCCGCCGCGCTCGCGATCACCGCGGACCGATGGCGGTGACCCGCAGCGCCCGGCTCCGCCGCGCTCGCGATCACCGCTAGTCGCTGACGGGATCGGCGTCGATCGGGGCGCGGGCGTCGCCGGCCGCGAGCATGGCGCGCTGCGCGGACTTGATCGCCAGGTACGTCGCCAGCGCGGCCGCCACGGTCAGCGGCCAACCCATCGCAATGCGAGCGACCGCCAGCCAACCCGTCTGGTCCGCGTTGTAGAGCAGGCCCTGGACCACGAACCGGGCGGCGAAGACCAACACCCAACAGATCGAGGCTGCGTCGAGCGCGTGGACGGCCCTCGGGACGTCGCGCCAGCCGTGACCCCGCCCGGTGGCCCAGGTCCACACGTAGCCGACCAGCGGCCGCCGGATGACGACCGACGCCGCGACGACCACCGCCCACAGCAACGACATCCAGATGCCCAGCAGGAAGTAGCCCTTGGACTCCCCGACGATGTAGGCGACCAGCGCGCAGATCGCGACGCCGAAGAACCCGGACACGGCCGGCTGCGGGGAATCCCGCCGGATCAGGCGCCACACCAAGACCAGGGCGGCCGCGGTCAGCGCGGAGGCGATCGCCGCGAACAAGCCCGACACGCTCGACGCAATGACGAAGATCACAACGGGCAGCGACGAATAGATGACCCCGCTGACCCCGCCGGCCTGCCGCAGC
>NZ_LZJJ01000205.1:0-13325 GCF_001667625.1 Mycobacterium sp. E1715 | reverse complement strand
TCGTGACGGTCCTCGTCGAGGGATTCGAAGTCGACGGACCGGGTGAGCCGGATGTCGCGGTATTGCTCGCCGGCCTCCACCAGCTGGCGCGCGTAGCGACCGTTGCCGGCGATGTCGAGCGCGGCTTTGCCGCGCACCGTCTGCTGGCTGAGCAACTTCGCGGCCTGCAGCAGATTGTCTGCCGCCTCCGAGCTCAGCGCCGAGTCGTTTGCGGCCGCAATGACTTTCGCGATCTCGAGGATCTCCTCCGGTGAGTAGGAGTCGAATTCGATCCGGGTGGCGAAACGGGACCGCAGGCCCTCGTTGGTCTCGAGCAGCCGATCGATGTCCGAGCTGTAGCCGGCGATGATCACCACGAGCCGGTCGCGGTCGTTCTCCATCCGCGCCAGCAACGTGTCCAGCGCCTCTTGGCCGAACGGGTCGGTGCGTCCGTCCCGCTCCTGCACCAGCGCGTAGGCCTCGTCGATGAACAGCACACCCCCGAGTGCGCGATCGATCGTCTTGGTGCTCTTGACCGCCGACTGGCCTTCGTACTCGGCGACGAAATCCTTGCGCGCGGTCTCGACGAGCTTCGGTTCGGGAATGACCCCGAGGCCGGCGAGCAATACCGCGACATCCGGCTCACCCGGTCCGTCGACTTCGAATCCCTCGACGAGGACCGCCTGCGCGAGATCAACGGCGAGGACATGACCGAGGCGATCGCCGCGGTTCACGGACGACTCAACATCATCGAGTGACGCATGGCAGGTTTCCGGCTAACCACCAAGGTCCAGGTCAGCGGTTGGCGTTTCCTGCTGCGGCGCCTCGAACACGCCATCGTGCGGCGCGACA
The DNA here is from genome assembly GCF_001667625.1 of Mycobacterium sp. E1715. NCBI lineage: Bacteria > Bacillati > Actinomycetota > Actinomycetes > Mycobacteriales > Mycobacteriaceae > Mycobacterium > Mycobacterium sp. E1715. The sequence goes on along the minus strand of NZ_LZJJ01000205.1, from coordinate 12,494 downwards.
CCCGGATGTTCGACGACCCGCTGCAGTTCTACAGCCGTTCGGTCGCGCTGGGCGTCCTCGTCTCGGTGCTCGTCGTGGTGGGCGCGCTGGCGATGGCGTATTTCAAACCGCAGGGCAAGCTCGGCAGCGGTAACCTGTTCGTCGACCGCGCCACCAACCAGCTCTACCTGATGGTGTCGGGTCAACTGCATCCCGTCTACAACCTGACCTCGGCGCGACTGGTGTTGGGCAATCCGGCCGAGCCGAAGGCCGTAAAGCCCGCCGAGCTCAGCAGGTTTCCCAAGGGGCAGTCGGTCGGCATCCCCGGGGCGCCCTACGCCACGCCCGTGTCCTCGGACTCCTCATCGGTATGGGCGTTGTGCGACACCGTCACTCAGGCGGAAAGCATCAACCCCGTCGTGCAGACCTCGGTGGTGGCGATGCCTTTGCAGATCGAGCCCGTCGTGATCGACCCGATCCTTCCGCACGAGGCGCTGCTCGCGTCTTACCAGGGCAAGGACTGGGTCGTGGACACCCACGGGCGGCACGCGACCGACTTGAGCGACCGCCCGATGACCTTCGCCGTGGGAATCCGCGGAACCGCGAAGCCCAGCCCCCTTTCCTCGGCCATGTTCAATGCGCTGCCCGACGCGGGCTCCTGGCAGCTGCCCGCAATCCCAGGCGCGGGATCTCCCAACGCCTTCGGGCTGCCCGAGCAGCTGGTGGTCGGATCGATCCTGCAGATCCACGCGAACTCGGGTCCGCGCTACTTCGTCGTGCTGCTCGACGGCGTCGCGCCCGTCAACGCCAACACCGCCGCGGCGCTGCGCGCCATCCAGTCCTACGGTCTGGTTGAGCCCCCGGCGGTGGTGCCGAGTGAGATCGTCAAGGTGCCCGAGGTGGTCTACAACTCGCCGCTGCCCGACGAGCCGGTCAAGATCGTCTCCCGGCCCCAAGACCCCACCCTGTGCTGGACGTGGGAACGCAAAGCCGGCGATCAGGCTCCGAAGACGAGCGTGTTGACGGGACGGCATCTGCCCATCCCGGCATCGGCCATGAACTCGGGGATCAAGCAAATCCAAGGCCCCGCAACGGTTTACTCCGATGGCGGCAAGTTCGTGCAGCTGCAGTCCCCGGATCCCCGGTACGGCGAATCTCTGTACTACGTCGACCCGCAAGGGGTGCGCTACGGGTTGCCGGACGCCCAGACGGCGTCGTCCCTGGGTCTGAGCGCGCCGAAGTCCGCGCCCTGGGAGATCATCCGCCTCCTGGTCGACGGTCCGGTGCTGTCCAAAGAGGCCGCGCTGCTGGAGCACGACACCCTGCCCGCCGACCCGAGCCCGCGAAAAGCCCCGGCGGCGGCCCCGGGAGGTCCCTCATGACGACCAAGAAGTTCACCCCCTCCGTGACGCGCGGTCCCCGCCTCACCCCGGGCGAGATCAGCCTCACTCCGCCCGAGGACCTCGGCGTGGACATCCCGCCGTCGGGCGTCCAGAAGGCACTTCCCTACGTCATGGGTGTGTGCATGCTCGGCATGATCGCGATCATGGTGGTCACCGGCACCAGGCAGCTGTCGCCGTACATGCTCATGATGCCGCTGATGATGATCATGATGTCGATGGGCATGATGGCCGGTCACGGTGGCGGCGGCAAGAAGGTGCCCGAGATCAACGCCGACCGCAAGGAGTACCTGCGCTACCTGGCCGGCCTCCGTCCCCGGGTGACGTCATCGGCCAGCGCGCAGGTGGCGTTCTTCGGTTACCACGCACCGCATCCCGAAGATCTCGCCTCGCTCATCGGCACACCGCGGCAGTGGTCGCGCCCGGCGAACGCCGACTTCTATGCCGCCACTCGGATCGGAATCGGTGACCAGCCGGCGGTGGACCGGCTGATGAAGCCGTCAACGGGCGGCGAGCTGGCCGGCCCGTCCGCGGCGCCGCAGCCATACCTCGAACCGGTCGCCAACATGTGGGTGGTCAAGTTCCTGCGCACCCACGGCCTCATCCACGACTGTCCAAAGCTGGTGCAGTTGCGCACCTTTCCGACGATCGCGGTTGGCGGCGACCCGGCAGGGGCGGCCGGCCTGTTGACCGCCATGATCTGCCATCTGGCCGTATTCCACCCGCCGGACCTGCTGCAGATCCGCGTTCTCACCGAGAACCCGGACGATCCCGACTGGTCGTGGCTGAAATGGCTTCCCCACGTTCAACATCCGACCGACACCGACGCCTCGGGGCCGGTCCGGATGATCTACACCCGGCCCGACAACCTGTCGGACCTGGCGGCCCGCGGGCCACACACCCCCGATTCCCTTCCCGGCGGCCCGTACGTCGTGGTGGTGGACCTGACCGGCGGCCGGGCGGGCTTCCCGCCCGACGGCAGGGCCGGTGTCACGGTGATCACGCTGGGCAACCACCGCGGCTCGAACTACCGCATCAGGGTCGCCGAGGACGGGACCGCCGATGACCGCCTGCCCGGGCAGCAGTTTCGTCAGGTGACATCCGTCGCCGACAGGATGTCGCCGCACCAAGCCGGCCGAATCGCGAGAAAGCTGGCCGGTTGGTCCATCACCGGCACCGTCCTGGACAAGAAGGGCACGAACGTCCAGAAGAAGACGGCGACCGAATGGCACCAGCTGGTCGGCGCGCAAAGCGTCGAAGAGGTTGTGCCGAACCGCTGGCGGATGTTCACCGACACCGACCGCGATCGCCTGAAGATCCCGTTCGGACATGAACTCAAGACCGGCAACGTCATGTACCTGGACATCAAGGAGGGCGCCGAATTCGGCGCGGGGCCGCACGGCATGTTGATCGGCACCACCGGGTCGGGCAAGTCGGAATTCCTGCGCACCCTGATCCTGTCTCTGGTGGCGATGCACCACCCGGACCAGGTCAACCTGCTGCTGACCGACTTCAAAGGCGGCTCGACGTTCTTGGGCATGGAGAAGCTGCCCCACACCGCCGCCGTGGTCACCAACATGGCCGAGGAAGCCGAACTCGTCAGCCGCATGGGCGAGGTGTTGACCGGCGAACTCGACCGCAGGCAGGGCATCTTGCGCCAGGCCGGCATGAAGGTGGGCGCCGCCGGAGCGCTCTCCGGTGTGGCCGAGTACGAGAAGTACCGGGAACGCGGCGCCGACCTGCCGCCCCTGCCAACGCTTTTCGTCGTCGTCGACGAGTTCGCCGAGCTGCTGCAAAGCCACCCGGACTTCATCGGTTTGTTTGACAGGATCTGCCGGGTGGGGCGGTCGCTGCGCGTGCACCTGCTGCTGGCCACCCAGTCGCTGCAGACCGGCGGTGTGCGCATCGACAAATTGGAGCCGAACCTGACGTACCGCATCGCGCTGCGCACCACCAGCTCGCACGAATCCAAAGCCGTGATCGGGACCCCCGAGGCGCAGTACATCACCAACAAGGAAAGCGGTGTCGGATTTCTGCGGGTCGGCATGGAAGACCCGGTCAAGTTCAGCACCCTGTATACCGGCAACACGTACGTCCCGACGGCTCGCGCGGAAACCAACGGTGAGGGCAATGGGGCCGGCCCGCACGTCGGCCCGAAAAAGGTTCGCATCCAACAGTTCACCGCGGGACCGGTGCTCGACGAGGCGGTGGCGTCATGACTCGCGCCGGCGCCGAAGCAGTGGGGGCACCACTTTACTGCGGAGGAGAGCGGCGCCGATGAGTATCGAAACCAAGGGGCGGGCGCTGCGCGAGGTGGTGCTCGAGCAACTCAGCACGACCGAGTCGCATGCGTACAAGATGTGGCTTCCCCCATTGACCGACCCCACCCCGGTCAATGAACTCATCGCCCAGGACGACCGGCAACCGCTGCGATTCGCCTTGGGCGTCATGGACGAACCGCGGATGCACCGGCAGGCCACGTGGGGCGTGGACGTGTCCGGCGCCGGCGGCAACATCGGTATCGGGGGAGCGCCGCAGACGGGGAAATCCACGCTGCTGCAGACGATGATGCTGTCGGCGGCGGCCACCCACTCACCGCGGCAGGTTCAGTTCTATTGCATCGATCTCGGCGGTGGCGGCCTGATCTATCTGGAGAACCTGCCGCACGTGGGTGGCGTGGCCACCCGCTCGGAGCCCGACCGTGTCATGCGGGTGATCGCGGAGGTGCAAGCCGTTCTGCGGCAACGGGAAGCGACCTTCAAGGAGCACCGGGTCGGCTCGATCGCCGCCTATCGGCAGCTGCGCGAGGATCCGAACCAACCCGTCGCCTCCGACCCGTTCGGCGACGTCTTCCTGGTCATCGACGGGTGGCCGGCGTTCGTCAGCGAATTCCCCGATCTGGAGTCGCAGGTCCAGGACCTCGCGGCGCAAGGCCTCTCGTTCGGCATCCACGTGGTGATCACCACGCCGCGCTGGACGGAACTGAAGTCGCGGGTCCGCGACTACCTCGGCACCAAGATCGAGTTCCGGCTCGGCGACGTCAACGACACGCAGATCGATCGGGCCACCCGCGACATCCCGGCCAATCGTCCCGGCCGCGCGATGTCGACGGAGAAGCACCACTTGATGATCGGTGTGCCGCGGTTCGACGGTGTGCACAGCGCCGAGAACCTGGTTGAGGCGATCACCGCGGCGGTGAATGACGTTGCGGCCCAACACACTGAGCAGGCGCCGCGGGTACGGGTGCTGCCAGAGCGGATCTATCTCTACGAGCTCGACCCGAACCCCCCGGGACCGGATTCCGACTACCGCACTCGATGGACCATTCCTATCGGGGTGCGGGAGACGGATCTGTCGGTGGCCTACGCGCACATGTACACCACGCCCCACCTGTTGATTTTCGGTGCCCCGAAGTCGGGAAAGACCCGCACCGCCCACGCGATCGCCCGGGCTATCTGCGCTCGCAACAGCCCAAAGCAGGTGCGGTTCATGCTCGCCGACTACCGCTCCGGGTTGTTGGATGCGGTGCCCCAGAGCCATCTGCTCGACGCCGGCGCAATCAACCGGAACAGCACGACGCTCGACGAAGCTATCAAGGCCCTCGCGGTCAACCTGCAGAAGCGTCTGCCGCCGGCCGACCTGACCACCGCGCAACTCCGGTCCCGCTCATGGTGGAGCGGATTCGATGTTGTTCTTCTCGTCGATGACTGGCACATGATTGTGGCGGCGGCCGGAGGTATACCGCCGATGGCACCATTGGCGCCTTTGTTGCCCGCGGCTCAGGATATCGGGCTGCACATCATCGTGACGTGCCAAATGAGCTCCGCATACAAGGCGACGATGGACAAGTTCGTCGGCGCCGCTTACGGCGCCGGATCGCCCACCCTGTTCCTGTCGGGCGACAAACAGGACTTCCCGTCGCGGGACATCCAGGTGAAGCGGAGGCCGCCTGGCCAGGCATTTCTGGTCGCTCCCGAGGGGAAAGAGGTCATCCAAGCGGCCTACTTGGATCCTCCGGAAGAAGTGCACTCACCACCTCCAGGAGGCGGTTACGATTATCCCAGCGCCCAGTAAGAACGTTGAACGCACCGCATGCATAACGAGCCGAGATTTCGTTGGCCAATGGGTTGTTTTGCCCTAAATGAATAGCTATTTCGCGCCGATGTGCAGAAGAGGTATGCAAATGCAGAAAATGCCACTTAACCCGATGGTTGTCGGAATTGGCGACGAAGTCGCCACCCCCGCCGGCCGGGGTTCGAGGGCGCCCGGCGCAAGCGCCGATGCACGGTACGGCGTCGCGAACGACTTCACGCGGTAACCGAAAAGCACTCGCAGACAAGGGGACTGGATAGCCATGTTGTGGCACGCGATGCCACCGGAGCTGAACACCGCGCGGCTGATGGCCGGAGCGGGTCCGGCTCCGATGCTGCAGGCCGCCGCCGGCTGGGAAGCGCTGGCGGGGGCTCTCGAGACCCAGGCGCTCGAGTTGTCTGCCGCCCTGGTTTCCCTCAAGGCGTCGTGGACCGGCATGAGCAGCGAACGCGCGATAGCCGCGACGATGCCGATGGTGGCTTGGTTGCAAACCGCGGCTCAGCAGGCCCAGGAACGCGCGGCACGCGCGGCGGCGCAGGCCGCCTCGTACGCCAAGGCGCTGGCGATGACGCCGTCGTTGCCGGAGATCGCGACCAACCACATCACGCACGCGGTCCTTACCGCCACGAATTTCCTTGGCATCAACATGGTGCCGATCGGTCTGAACGAAACCGACTATTTCGTCCGGATGTGGAATCAGGCCGCCGCGGTCATGGACATCTATCAGGTGGAGACGATCGCGAACACGACCTTCGAGCCGCTTCCGCCCATCAAGCCGATCCTGCAGCCGGGTGTGGGCGAAGCGGTGGCCACGGAGGCGTTGAGCACGCTCTCGGCCGTTGGCTCCGAGGCGATTCCCGCCGCGATGCGCGCGCTCTCGGAGGTGGAGGACGAAATCCCGGAAACGGTGCCGGAAGTCGGGGTGCCCCTCGAGCAGCCGGCCATGCCGGCCCTCGGGCAGCTGGGTCAGCTCGGTGGACCGATGCAGCAGCTGATGCAGCCGCTGCAACAACTCACCTCGATGGCCGGCCAGTCCGGCAGTATGGGCGGCCCCGGGGACAGCCTGGTCGGCGACAAGCTCGGCCATCTGCCCGGCAAAGAGGGTGGCCAGCTGGGCCTGGTCGGCGCCAGCCCACTTTCCACGCATCCCTTGGCCGGCGGATCCGGCCCCAGCGTGGGGATGGGACTCATGCGCTCCGAAGCACTACCCGGTGCGGGCGGGACGACGGCCCGCACGTCGCTGATGAATCAGTTGCTCGACAAGCCGTCGCAGGCCATCACCCCCGCGGGTGCCGGCGCCGGGTCGTCGGCGGGCGGGGGTGCGGCCCCCGTCGGCATGGGTGGCTCGTCCGCCCAATCCGCGGGGGCCGCACGGCCAGGGCTGGCGTCCCCCGCACTGCTCGCCACGCGCCCGGACGACGGCGAGGACGTGGAGTTCGAGCACGAGGACGACTGGTGAGCGCCCACAAAGAAAGACTTCCCGGCCGCCAGGGCCGGAAGACTTGCCATCACTTGGCGAGGACAGGAAACAGAGAAAGTAGTCCAGCATGGCAGAGATGAAGACCGATGCCGCTACCCTCAGCGCGGAGGCTAGCAACTTCGACAGGATCTCCGGCGAGCTCCAGCGGGTCATCCAAACCGTGGAGTCCACCGGTGGCGAGCTGGCCGGCCACTGGCGCGGTCAAGCCGGTGCCGCCGCTCAGCAGGCGCTGACGCGCTTCCACGAAGCGGGCCAGGCCCAGATCAAGGCGCTCAGCGAGATCTCGCAGAACATTCACGGCGCCGGAATCCAGTACTCCTCGGCCGACGAGGAACAAGCCAGTTCGCTGTCGTCGCAGATGAACTTCTGACCCATCACCCCCTCAGCACCACAAAGAAACGGAGCAACAATATGTCGGAACAGTCATGGAATTTCGCCGGTATCGAAGCGGGATCCAGCTCGATTGCGGGCGCAGTGCAGACCACCCAGGGTCTTCTCGACGAGGGAAAGAGTTCCCTCGCCAAGCTGGCCGAGGCGTGGGGCGGCAGCGGTTCGGAGGCCTACCAGCAGGTCCAGCGGAATTGGGATGACACCTCCGCTGAACTCAACGCCGCGTTGCAGGCGCTCTCCCAGCGCATCACCGAGGCCAGCCAGGCGATGGCGCAAACCGAATCCGGCGTCACGGGCATGTTCACGTAAGACGATGGCGAGCGGCGAAGCACGAGATTGGGCCACGTCGACCTGACGGGAGATCTAGGCTCTTCTCGTGCTTCCTCGCATGAAACGAGTTGACGAAAGGCTTTGATGGCGGCCGACTACGACCGGCTCTTCCAATCCCTTGAGGGGATGGAGATTGCGGACGAGGCTGCGGCGCAGACGGAATTCGACGTCAACGCGCCGGTTGTGATGCCGCCTGAGCCGGTTGCGATGCCGTCGGCGGCGCACAGTCCGCCCAAGCCCAACGGGCATACGCCGCCGCCGATGCCCATCCACATCGAAGAGCAATTTTCCTCCGTCGCAACCGAAACCCCCCTACCACCGATCGAGTGGACCGCGGCCGGTACGCCTACGCGGCCACCGATACCGATCGACCCGACCGAGCAGGCCGCCCCGGCGCCACCCGAACCTCCCCCGGTCGAGTGGGCCCCGGCCGGCCCGCCTGCGCGGCCACCGATACCGATCGACCCGACGGAGCAAGCCGCCCCGGCGCCACCCGCACCTCCCCCCGTCGACCGGGGCCGGTCGAGCCCGCCCGCGCGGCCACCGATGCCGATCGACAAGCCGGAGCCCGCTGCCGTTGAGCTGCCCGAACCGCCCCCGGCCCAGCGGCGCAGGCAGCCCCCGGCCGAACCTCCGCCGGTCGAACGGCGTCAGCAGCCCCCGCCTGTCGGCCCGAAATCGCTTGCGCCGCAACCTGACCCACGCGCTCAGGCCCCGGCTCAGCACGCCCGACACTCGCGTCGCGCAAACCGCGACGACACCAACGCGGCAAACGTTGCCGGCGCCGGCACCGGGCGACACAGCCATCGCGCCGACGACCGAGACGACCGCGTGAACGCAGCGGTTGGGCCCACCGTCACAGCGATTCCACGGGCCAACCATGCGACGGCGGAACCGAACGGCGGGCCGGTGCCCCCGCCATCGTTGAAGCGACGTGAGCGCGAGGTCTCTCCCGCAGCTCCGGCGCGTCCCGCGGCGCAACACCCCACGAAGTCGCCGGCACCACCGAGTTCGCCGCCGGCATCCGCGGACGGCGAGCGCGGCACCACCGCTGCCGTGACCCACATCGGTGTCGAGCCGGGCAGGAAGTCGGCCGAAAAGACGATCCCGAAACGCGGTTGGCGGCGGGCGGTGTACAAGCTGACGCGCATCAACCCTGGTCTGTCCCGCGACGAGAAATACGAGCGGGACTTACACCGGCGAATACAGCGTATTCCCAGCGGATCTCATCAGATTGCCGTGCTGAGCCTCAAGGGTGGTGTCGGCAAGACGAGCTTGACGGTCGCCCTGGGGTCGACGCTGGCACAGGTGCGTGGTGACCGGATCCTGGCGTTCGACGCGGACGCGGACTCCGGGAATCTGGCGGATCGTGCGGGGCAACGATCGGCTTCGAGTATCGCGGATCTCCTTGCGCGCAAGGACCTTTCGCATTATAACGAGGTGCGGGCTCTCACCAGCGTCAATGCCGTCAACCTCGAGGTGCTCGCCGGGGCGGACTACGGCACGGCGCCCCGCGCGTTCAGTACAACCGACTGGCAGCGGGCGGCCGACGCGGTGTCGAAGTTCTACAGCGTCGTGTTGGCCGATTGCGGGGCCGGCTTGACTCGGGGTCTGCTTGCAACGGCATCCGGGTTGGTGATCGTGACCAGCGCATCGGTCGACGCTGCCCGGCAGGCCGCGGTCGCCATCGATTGGTTGCGTGACAGCGGTCATCGGGATCTGCTGAGCCGCGCATGTGTGGTGATCAACCATGTGTCGCCCGGGGAACCCAATGTCGCCATCACCGACTTGGTGCGGCAATTCGGGCAGCACGTTCGGCCGGACCGGGTCGTGGTGTTGCCGTGGGACAAACACATCGCGGCCGGCGGAGAGATCGAAATCCGCCTGCTCGACCCCGTTTACCAGCGTAGGATTACCGAGCTTGCCGCAGCACTGTCCGACGATTTCGACAGGGGTGAACGTCGTTGAGCGCACCCACCGCTACTGCCGGCGCGGCCGCAACTGCGGGGCCCGCCGGCACCACCGCGCCCGCCAAGCCCGCCACCACCCGGGTGACGATCCTTACCGGGCGGCGGATGACCGACGTCGTCCTGCCGTCGTCCGCGCCGATCGAGGCGTATATCGATGACACGGTCGCGGTTCTGGCCGAACTTCTCGAAGACGCTCCAGCCGATGTCTTGGCCGGTTTCGACTTCTCGGCCCAGGGCGCTTGGACTTTCGCCCGACCGGGCGCCCCGCCCCTGAAGCCCGACAAGTCGCTGGACGACGCCGTCGTGGTCGACGGATCGCTGCTGACGCTGGTGTCGGTGAGCCGCACCGAGCGGTACCGGCCGCTGGTCGAGGACGTCATCGACGCGATCGCCGTGCTGGACGAATCGGCGGAGTTCGACCGCCCCGCCTTGAATCGGTTCATCGGCGTGGCGCTTCCCGTCGTCACGGTGGCGATCGCCGCGATCGCGGCACTGGCCTGGTGGAACACCGGGCGCCACCTGTGGTGGTCACTCGCGTTGGGCATCGCCGGGCTGTTGGCCCTGACGGGCAGCTGGGTGGCCAACAGGTTCTACAAGAATGTGAGCCTGTCGGAGAGCCTGCTGGCGACGGCGGCTCCCCTGATCACCGTCGCTGTGGCGCTGGCCATTCCGGCGCCCCGTGGAGCGGCCCCGCTCGGGGCACCACAGCTCGCCGGTGCGGCGGCGGTGGTGCTGTTCTTGACACTGTTGACCCGCGGCGGCCCACGCCGTCGTTCCGAGATCGCGTCGTTCGTCGCCGTCACCTCCATTGCCGTGACCGCCGCCGCCGTCGCCTTCGGTTATGGCTGGCAGCATTGGGTGCCGGCCGGTGCCATCGTGTTCGGGCTCTTCACCGTCACCAATGCGGCCAAGCTGACCGTCGCGGTCGCCCGGATCGCGCTTCCGCCGATCCCCGCGCCCGGCGAGGCCGTCGAGCACGACGAGCTGCTCGAACCCGTTGCGGGCCAAGAGCTCAGCGACGACAAAGAGGCGAGGACGTGGCAGGCCATCATCGCCTCGGTACCGAGCTCGGCCGCACGCCTCACCGAACGCAGCGAGCTTGCCAAACGACTGCTGATCGGATTCGTCACGGCCGGGACTTTGGTGCTGGCGGTCGGTGTCGTCGCGATCGTCGTGCGCGGACACTTCTTCGTGCACAGCCTGGTGGTCGCCGGTTTGGTCACCGCCGCATGCGGATTCAGGTCGCGCCTGTACGCGGAACGCTGGTGCGCGTGGGCGCTGCTGGCGGCGACCGTCGCCATTCCGATCGGGGTGACCGCCCGGTTGAGCCTCTGGTATCCAAACACCGCATGGCTTTTCCTGACCATCCTTTCGGCCACGAGCGTGGTCGCGCTCGCGGTCGTCGGTGCGACCGTGGGGATCCGCCGGATCTCACCGGTCATGAAGCGCGTCCTGGAACTGCTCGACGGGGTTTTGGTCGCCGCCATCCTGCCAATGCTGTTGTGGATAACGGGCGTCTACGACATCGTCCGCAACATCCAATTCTGACGAGGCGGGTAGAAATTGCCGCGGTTCGAGCGGCGGCGGGTTGGGTAAGATTCTCGTAATCGCAAGTGGGCAGAGGAGATCGACTGATGATCGAGCCATTGGTCGTCGAACCGTCCCGCTTGGAGAACGCGGGAAACACGCTGCAACAATTGCCATTTCCCACGCCGCCGGCGCCCATCGTGGCGCCGGGCACGGATGCCGTCTCGGCGGCCATCAATGCGACATTGCCGATCATCGAATCACCGGTGACCGACGGGTTGCCTGCGGTCAAAGCCGCACTGACCAAGACGGGATCGAGCATCGCGGCCGCGGCCGCGATGTACGCCGACACCGACGAGAGGCTCGGAGACCACCTGACCCAGGTTCAGTTCCTCTCATCCGCGAAAGAACCTGCGAGCGGTTCACCCGGAGTCAAACCCGAGGCGGACAAGCCGAACGATGGCGACGAGCCCAGCCCCGCCAAGCCGTCCCCGCAGCCCGGTAGTCCGGTGCCTCAGCCCGGTGAACTGGCCGGCGCAACGGGCCCATTGGGTTCCGTGATGCAGGGCATGCAGGGCGCGATGGGGAGCCTGCAAGGCATGCAGGGGGCCGGGTCCGCTCCCGCGCAACTCGCCGACAGCAATAAGAAGGACCAGGCTCCCACCGACGAGGACCGCCGGGCCGACGAAGAAGACGGGCGGCCAGATGCGCAATCCGACGGTGCCGCGCCCGGCGCGGAGACCGCCGAAAAGGTTCCGGCCGAGCCCATCTCGCCGGCCGGCCCGCAGGCTGCGCCGTCGGGTGTCACACTCTGAGCGGTTGAGGGCAACGCACACACCGCGCCTCAACGCGGCCGGGCAAGCCTTGCGGATTCGGCGGCGATGGACCGCTCCAGCTCGTCTTCGCCGAACTCGCGTAGTCCCGTTGCCGCGCGCAGGAACGGCTCGAACATCTGCCAGCCGATGAGCAACGCGCCCGCGTGTGCCGCCGCACGCCGTGCCGCCTCGTCGCTGCAATGCCCCGGCCTGATGTCGTCGAGCAGCCTGGCTGCCGCCGGGAAGCTGGTCTGCAGTCGGCCTGCCTGATACCCGTCCAGGAGCGCCCGCGCGATCACCCGTAACTGACGGCGCCCGGCAGCCTCGACGTCTGCCGCCGGTGCGCCGCGCTCGATCAGCGTGGCCAGCTGGGCCGCCAGCTGATCGAGTACTGCCGCGACCAGCCTCTCCTTGGTGCCGAAATGACGGAACACCAGGCCGTGGTTGACCCGCGCCGCAGTGGCGACATCGCGGATCGACGTGGCGGCCGGCCCACGTTCGGCGAACAACT
>NZ_LZJJ01000204.1:0-703 GCF_001667625.1 Mycobacterium sp. E1715 | reverse complement strand
CGCCACCGCCGGTCACCGAACTTCCGCTACCGCCGCCACCGTAGGTTCCTTCCGGAGAAGGCGGTGGCGCCGGGCTGGACGACGTGGTGGCCGGCGGCGCCGCGGGAGCATTGCTTGCCAAGGCGGACGCGCCCGCGCCGCCACCGAAGGTGAGCACCAATCCAAGTGTCGCGGCGCCCCCGATGAGCGCCAGTGCTTTTCGAGCTTTTGTCATGCCCGGTCGCATACCCCTTATTCCTATGGGCAATCAGGGGTTCGGCGAGTTAGCTGAGGGCGGGCAGCACCTTCTCGGTGAGCAACTGGACCGACTTCCAGGCCTCGTCCACCGGCATGCCACCAACCAGGGGGTGCAGCACGAGCGGGCCGTAATCGTCGGCGTCACGCACCTCCGCGATCAACTCGTCGGGGGTAAGGAAGCGGTACCGTCCCGACGCCCTGACCTCGTCCAGCGTCTGCACCCCGGGCAAATGCATGAGCGACCGCTGATCGGTCGACCAACCGCCGTAAGTGACTGCCTCCCAAAGGATGTGGTCACCGAGCTCCGCCCACGCGCGGTCGGGGTCCTCGTGCAGGAAGATCATCCCGCGGTTCACCGGGCCCGGCATGAGGATGAGCGGCGTCATGCCGGCCTCGGCACACAGCTCACGGTAGTAGGCGGCGATGTCGGGCAGGTGATCCGCCAGGCTGAGCGGCAGCCGGAAGC
>NZ_LZJJ01000203.1:0-3928 GCF_001667625.1 Mycobacterium sp. E1715 | reverse complement strand
GCGACCTCCCGATAAAACCGCTGCGCACCGAATTCGATTGCGGCGTGGATGAGCACGTTGCGGTCTTCGAAGTACCGATACACCGTGCCCCGCGAGACCTTCGCCATGCGCGCCACGTCCTGCACACTGGTGCGCTGGATGCCCAGCTGGGCGAAGCATTCGTTTGCCGCGTCGAGAATCTGGTCACGGCGGTCGACGTCGGCGCGGGCCGCCGATTCGCTGGTGACCGGATCAGTCAACATCTCACTCCTACGAGGCCAAGGGCGGTGATCTCAGCTCTTCATGCTACGCGACGTGCGGCTTTGCGCCCGGGAGCCGCACCGGCCCTGCGAAGACGGCCGCACCCCCGGATCGTTCGCACGCGGGGGTCGAGGCGGGTGTACTAGGCACCGCCGCGGCGATCTGCAATCATTGGATAATTGAACGCTTAATGTTCCATTGTTACATCGCAGCAAGGAGTGGTCTTGTCTCGTCTCGAGGACAGATACGCGCTGGTTACCGGCGGGGCTCAGGGGTTGGGCGGGGCCATCGCCGAGGAGTTGGCCAGCCTGGGCGCTCACGTTTCGATCGTCGATCTCAACGGGGAGAAGGGCCTTGAGCGCGTCGAGCGAATTCGGGGCAATTCCGGGCGGGCCTCCTTCATCAGGGCCAACGTCGCCCACCGCGATGCGATTGAAGCCGCCGTTCAGGAGGCGGCGGAAACCGGGGGCGGCCGCATCGACGTCTTGGTCAACGCGGCGCAGTTCTTCGCGATGCCGAAGGCGCTGGAATTGGTCACCGATAAGGATTGGGAGCTTTCCGAGGCCACGGGGCCCAAGGCTACGTTCCGGTTCATGCAGCTCTGCTTTCCGTTCCTGCGCGAGTCGGGGCGGGCGTCGGTGATCAACTTCGTGTCGGGCTCCGCCCTCGCCGGCATCGCCTACACCGCTCCGTACTCGGCGGCCAAGGGCGCGGTGGCGGCGCTGACCAAGGTGGCCGCCAACGAGTGGGCTCGCCACCGCATCCGCGTCAACGCAGTGTGCCCGTTCGCCCTTACGGAGGCCCAGGAGAAACTGATCGGCACCGAATGGGACAACTACACGCGGACGGCCGCGGCTTCGCCGATGAAGCGCGGCGCCAGCCCCGTGGAGATCGCGCCCGCCGTGGCCTTCCTCGCCGGGGACGACGCGGCGTTCGTGACCGGCACGGTGCTCCACGTCGATGGGGGCATGACCGAACTGTCGACGGTGGACTACTCGCAATCGCCGGGAGTGTTTGGCTAGCAGTCGAATCGCCTATATACCCCATGACTCACATACCAGACACTTCCCGGCCGGTTCCGGCGCTGACGGCTCTAAGTCGGCCCTTCTGGACCGCCGGCGCCGACGGAGTGCTGCGCATGCAACGCTGCACCGACTGCGGGCGGCTGTGTCACCCGCCCGCGCTGCTGTGCCCTGCCGACCACGCGGCGACCGAGTATGTCGACCTCAGCGGCCGCGGGTTCGTCGAGTCCTGGACGGTGAATCGCCATCAGTGGTTCCCGGGGTTCGCGCCGCCCTATCTGATCGCATTCGTCACTCCGGTCGAGGACAGGAGGGCACGCCTGCTGACCAACCTGGTGAACGTTCATCCCGCCGAGGTCACCGCGAACATGCCCGTTCGCGTCACGTTCGATCGATGCCTAGACGGTGAAGACGAGGTGTTCATTCCATTGTTCGAGCCGGAGCGCTGGTGAATAACGGGGTGACCGATCGGGCGGTCATCAGCGGTATCGGTCAGTCGGCAATCGGCCGCCGGCTGGGGCGGGATCCGCTGGAGCTGACCGCCGAAGCGTGTCTGGCCGCGGTTGCCGACGCGGGTCTGTCGTTGGCCGACATCGACGGGCTCACAACATATCCCGGGTCGTCGCAACCGGGCGTCGGGTTCTCGGGGGCGTCGTTGCGGGACATCCACGACGCGCTGGGAATCCAGCCGAACTGGGTCGCCGGGGGAGTGGAATCCCCCGGGCAGCTGGGCGCCGTGGTGGACGCAATGCTCGCTGTCGCGGGCGGGCTTGCCGACCACGTCCTGTGTTGGCGCAGCATCTGGGAGGGCACGGCTCAGGGCGCCGGCCGGCGCAAGGGGTACGGGTCTGGCGGCGGCCGCCCCGCCGGGATGCTGGGCTGGCAGATGCCATTTGGTGCGACGGCGGCCAACCTGGCGGCGCTGCAGATTCGCGCGCGAATGCTGCGGTACGGCCTGACTCGGGAGCAACTCGCGTCGATAGCCATCGCGCAACGGGCCCACGCCGCCCGCAACCCCACGGCGATCTATCGCGACCCACTCGACCTGGACGCCTATCTGGGCGCGCGCATGGTTTCCGACCCGTTGTGCATGTTGGACTGTGACATCGCCTGCGACGGGGCGACCGCATTCGTCGTTTCGCGTGCCGAGCACGTCGCGGGGCTGGACCACCCGGGGGTGGCGGTCGAGGCCCTCGACTGCGCCCACCACGACCGGTTCACCTGGGAGGGAGGTGAAGACATCACCCGCATCAGTTCGCGCTGGTCCACGATCTGGGATCGCACCGACTTCACCATCGCCGACGTCGACGTGGCCTCGTTGTATGACGGGTTCAGTGTCTTCGTGCTCTGCTGGCTGGAGGACTTCGGCTTCTGCCCGGTCGGCGAATCCGGCGCGTGGGTCGCCGATCCGGGGCGCATCTCGCTGGGCGGACAATTACCCATCAACACTGCCGGAGGGCAGCTATCCGGAGGACGTCTGCACGGCTTCGGGCATCTGCATGAAGCGTGCCTGCAGATCCGTGGCGAGGCGGCCGCGCGACAGGTCGACGGCGCGAAGCTGGCCGCGGTCGGTGTCGGGGCGGCCAACAGCGGCACCACCGCGATGCTGCTGCGGCGGGCCTGAGCATGCCGTCGTGCACAATGATCATGCGACTCCGAGGAGGCAGTTGATGGCCGAAGATCAGGCGCCGAAGTTGGGCTTCATCGGGCTGGGCAATCTTGGTGCGCCCATGGCCAAGCGGCTGGTCGGCTGGCCGGGCGGGTTGATCGTTTTCGACGTAAGGCCGGATGCGACAACGTCATTCGCCGACGCGGGAGTGCAGGTCGCCGGCACCGTGGATGATGTGGCGGCCGCGGACATCATCAGTGTCATGGTGCTGAACGACGAGCAAGTGCGCGACGTGGTGGCACGGCTCGCCCCGCGAGCCAAGCGCGGCACCGTCATCGCGATCCACTCGACGATAGACCACAGAACCGCAGTCGAACTCGCGGCCGAACTGGAGCCGACCGGCATTCACGTCATCGATGCACCGGTCAGCGGCGGCGTGGAAGCGGTGAAGACGGGTGACCTGGCTGTCATGGTGGGTGCCGAACGGGACGTCTACGAGCGCGTCAAGCCGGCCTTCAAGCAGTGGGCGTCGATGGTGGTTCACGCGGGAGCACCCGGCTCGGGGACCCGGATGAAGCTGGCGCGCAACATGCTGACTTTCACCTCTTTTGCGGCCGCCTGCGAAGCGATGAAGCTCGCTGAGTTGGCGGGTCTTGATGTGCAAGCGTTCAGCCGGGTCGTGCGCCACACTGACGCACACAGCGGCGGCACAGGCGCAATGATGTTCCGCGACGACATGAGCAGGCCGCTGGCCCCGGATCACTTCCTCTACCAGCCCTTCCTGCACACGCGGGAATTGGGAGAAAAGGATCTCAGCCTGGCGCTCGGCCTCGGCGGCGAGGTGGGCGTCGACCTGCCGCTGGCGCAGATCGCTCTGCGGGATCTCGCCGAAGGGCTCGGCGTGCCCCACGCCGCTGCGACCGAGTCTCAGTGATCAAGACTTGGCGAGGCTGGTCGACGCGACCTATCCACCGATCCATCACGGCCTGATACCTCTGCTCGGCCACGCTCAACTCCCTCATCCAGGGAGTGTCACGGATCAACCGAAGTAGGTGTC
>NZ_LZJJ01000202.1:0-10964 GCF_001667625.1 Mycobacterium sp. E1715 | reverse complement strand
GGCCGCGGCCAGCTTCACCGTCCGCGACGTGGCCCCGGATGTCTTGCTGTTCGGCAACATCGGCCTGGCCCAACTGACGAAGGCCGCCGTGCCCGACCTGGCAAAGGCTTTGGAGCGGGTGGGCGCCGATGCGCTTGCGGTGCACACTAATCCGTTGCAGGAGGCGATCCAGCGCAACGGTGACACCGACTTCTCCGGCTCGTTGGCCCGGCTGCGGGACGCTGCCGACGCGATAGAATGCCCGGTGCTGCTCAAGGAGGTCGGTCACGGAATCGGCGGGACGGCCGCCGCGGAATTGGTTGGGGTCGAGGGACATTCGCCGATCGCCGGCATAGACGTCGCGGGCGCCGGTGGCACCTCGTGGTCGCGGGTCGAGCAGTTCGTCCGCTACGGCGAGCTGCGTTATCCCCACCTGGCCGACTGGGGCATCCCGACGGCGCGGGCGATCGTGGAGGTGCGTGAGGTGCTGCCGGACATCCCGCTGGTGGCTTCCGGCGGGATCCGCACCGGCATGGACGCGGCCAAGGCGCTCGCATTGGGAGCCGATGTCGTGGCGGTGGCACGACCTTTGCTGCCGGCCGCGATCGATTCCGCTGCGGCCGTTGTCGATTGGCTGCAGCCGTTCATCGATGAACTTCGCGTCTGCCTGCACGGCTGTGGCGCAGCAACCCTTTCCGCCCTGCGCGCGGTCGACCTGACTCCCGTCCCATAGCTGGGTGCGACATGGCGGTGATACTGGCCTATGGATCGCCGGCCCTGGGCCACCTGTTGCCGGCCGGCGCCCTGCTGACCGAACTCGCCGGCCGCGGTCATGAGGTGCATGCACGCACCATGGCGGGTGGCGTCGCGACGATGCGCGCGGTCGGCGTCCACGCCGAGCCGGTCGATCCCGCGGTCGAGTCGATCGTCGGCGAGGACTGGCGCGCCCGAAACGCACTGGGAGTGCTGAAGCTGACCATCGATGTGTTGTGCCGGCGCGCGGCACTCGAAGTCGAGGATTTGCGACGGGCCGTGTCCGCCGTCCGGCCGGATGCGGTCATTGTCGACGCGAACTGCTGGGGGGCCATGTCGGCCGCGGAGGCAGGCGATACGCCGTGGCTGGTGTTCTCGCCGTTCACGCCCTACCTGCGGTCTCGCGGCGTGCCGCCGTTCGGTCCCGGGCTGCGCCCACTGCCGGGCATTCTCGGCGAACTGCGCGACGCCTCGGTGCGGCCGATCGTCCGGTATCTTTTCGACCGCCCAATGCTGCCGCGGGTCAACGAGATTCGCGCCGGGCTGGGGCTGTCGCCGGTCGTGTCGGTCGACGACTTCGTGCGGCGGGCACCGCTGTTGCTGGCCGTCGGCGGCGAGCCCTTCGAGTATCCCCACCCGGGATGGGCCGGTTTGGTTCACCACATCGGCGCGTGCGTGTTCGAACCCGCGCAGGCAACCACACCGGAGTGGGTCGCTGACATCAACCGGCCGGTGGTGCTGGTCAACACGTCATCGATCAGGCAGCCCGACGCCGCCCTCGGACGGATCGCGTTGCGGGCGCTGGCCGACGAGCCCGTCCACGTGGTGGCGACGTTTCCGGCCGGCATCCCGGCGGACCTCCCCAGGCCGGCGAATGCGACCGTCTGCCGCTTCGTCCCGCACGCGGCCCTGTTGCGGCGGGCCAGCTGCGCCATCACCCACGGCGGGATGGGCACGACGCTGAAGGCCCTCGACCGCGGCGTGCCCGTCTGCGTCGTGCCGTTCGCGCGCGACCAGGCGGAAGTCGCCCGGCGGGTGGAGGTCGCTCGCTGCGGCACCCGGCTGGCGGCCAAAAGCCTCACGCCGGCGCGGCTGAGGGCGAAGGTGCGCGAGGCGACCACGATGACGGACGGCGCCCGCCGGGTGGCCGCCGGATTCGCCGCAACGGGCGGGGTGCGGCGCGGGGCCGAGCTGATCGAGCAGCGGGTGCTCGGCTCCGCGGCCCGTCGGCCGGTGTCCTAGGCGGGTTTGTCGCCGGTGTGCACGGGACGGCGGCGGACCCTGCTGGGGCCGCGCTTTCCGTCCGTCTCCGGGGGTTTGGAGTCAGGGGTGGCGAGTTGCGCTTCGAAGGTGGACATCGCCGCCATCATCGCCTGGAAAACTCGGTGTGCGGCGGTCAGATCGCGGTCGGGCACGTCGGCGAGGGCCTCGTGCAGGTGCGCGCCGAGGGGGGTGAAGAACGAGCGGGCCAGCGCCATGCCCGATTCCTCATAGCGCAGCAGCGTCTTGCGCCGGTCGTCGGGATCCGGCTCGCGCCGCAGGTGGCCGGAGTCGATCATCCGGTCCACCAGGTACGTGATGGCGGCGGGCGACACGTCCAGGCGCTGCCGCAACTGCGCCGGCGTCAGCGGCGTTCCGGCCGTCTCGGCGACCATGATGTGCAACAAGGCGTGTAAGTCGGTGCCACCGACGTCATTCTGGCGGGCGAAGTGTCGGCCGATGCGGTCCGATTGCGCCGTGAGTGCGCGCATGTCGGCCGACATCAACTTCTCGAGTTCGGCTCGGTCCATTCGCCGGTCTGCGGCGCCGCGCTTGGTCACTTATCGGTGTCCTTCTTGCGAGATTCGCCGACCAGCGTATCGGCGACCGCCACACGCGCGCCGCGAACCCCGATAAGTGTCTCGCATTTGCACCGGATTGGTCGGCGAACACGCGGACGCCGAGGGGACCGCCGTGCGCGCTCAGGACTTCGTCGGGTCGTGCCCCCAGTTCATCAGGGAGTACCGCCATGCGCTTTCGCGGATGTCGCCCTGGGGGCGTTGGGCCAGGTGGCGATTGGCGTAGCCGACGACCTTGCGCATGTGCGCGTACTCGTCGGGCCCGAGGTCGCTCCGTTTGGTCTTGAGTATCGCGACAATGCGGCGCCCACTGGCGTGCCCGGTCGACTCGTCGCCGCCCTGCCTCTGTCCCACGCGCTGCGATTCCTCGGTGGCGAGCCATTTTTCCAGCTCGCGAGCGGTCATGTTGACCGTCTTCTCGAAGCGGTCCCAGGTGGCTTTCTCGTCCTCGTCGGCCATCGATCAGTCCGCTCGGCGTAGCGCGCCCGGCTTGTGCACCGCGTCAGCGCCCGTCTTGTCGCTGCGCACCCGGTACTGAGGCTCGTCCTTGGACGCCCGCACGGTGCGTCCGGCGGCTTCGGCGTCGGAGGTGATTTCGGCCTCCACCGTCCCGCGAACGGTGCTGCCGTGGCTCTTCCACTCGACCTTGTCGCCCTTGTGGAATTCCTTGTCGGTCATCTCGCTCTCCTTTCAACAGTGCGACGGAGCCGCCTCCCGGGTCACGCCGCCGCGTGCCGTGGCCGTGACGTCGCGCGCAATGCCGCCGAACACCACGTCGCGATACGGTGCCGACGTGTTCCAAAAAAGTTGCCCCGCAAGCCCGTAGGGCTGGAAGAGGGCCCGTTGGTGGTACCAGGAGCCGCCGTTGTCGTCAGCGCTCGCCGACAGCTCGAGCCACAGGCGCCCGGGCAGGGGGAGGTCGGCGCGCAATCGCAGCAGTCGAGGGGTGTCGATGCGCTCCACCCGCCACCAGTCCAGGGCCTCGCCCTCGTGCAACTTCTGCCCGTCGAGCGTCCGGCGCCGCGGCCGGAGGGCCCCGAGCGTGCCGTTGATCCATCCGCGCAGGGGCCATTCCAGCGGGAACGCCGACCAGTTGCGCTCGGCGACGGCGGTTTGGATGGCACGCCAGAGCGTTTCGGGGTCCGTGCGGCTATTGCGTTGGCGCACATCCTCGTACAGCGATCCGCCCGACCATTGCGGGTCGGTCGGCAGCGGTCGGGAAGGCGCACCGTTGGTGTCGGCGCGGGACCACCGGGTGCGCAGGTCCTGTTCGCGCACGTGCGCCAGGGCAAGTTCGACGGCCTCTTCGTAGTGCGTCAGCCCGCCCTCGGGATCGGGGATGTAGCGGGCGATGTCGTGATTGGCACACACCACGTCGTTTTCCAGCGACTCCATCAACGAAACGGCCAGCTGACGGGGGAGTGGGGTGAGCAGGTCCACGAACGGCGCCGACAGCCGCGGGCTCAACAGCGGCACCGGGACCGCGGGCCGCCGGGGCAGGCCCGCGATCACGGCGTATTTGCGGATCATCTCCGTGTAGGTGAAGCGGTCGGGTCCGCCGATGTCGAAAGGCCGGTTCACGTCGGAGGGCAACTCGGCCGCGTGCAGCAGGTAGTAAAGCGCGTCGCGCACGGCGATGGGTTGGACGCAGGTCCTCAGCCAGCGTGGGGCGACGATCAGCGGCAGGCGCTCGGTGAGGTACCGCAGCATTTCGAAGCTGGCCGAGCCCGCCCCGATGATGGCGGCCGCGCGCAACTCGACGGTCGGCACGCCCGAAACCCGCAGGAGCAGCCCCACTTGGGCGCGTGAGGCCAGATGGTCGGAGAGCCGCTGCCCGTCGGGCGTGATGCCGCCGACGTAGACGATGCGCGACAGGGCCGCCTGGTTTGCGCACTCCGCCACGTTGCGTGCGGCGCGCTGGTCGAAGTCGACGAAATCGGAGCGCATCAGCGAATGCACGAGGTAGTACAGGACCTGCTGACCGTCGAGTGCCCGCCGCACGGCGCCGGCGTCGATGACGTCGCCCTGAACGACCTCGACATCTGCGCGCCATGCAACGTCGTCGAGCTTGGCCGGGTCGCGCGCCAGCACGCGCACGGAGTGCCCGCTCGCGAGCAGCTGCGGGATGAGCCGCGTCCCCAGGTATCCCGTGGCGCCGAACACGACGCAATGCATCAATTCACTCCTTCGCCGAGTGGTCGTCGGGGGTGGTGGTGTGGGCGGGATGTCCCGCCGTGCGCCGGCGTTCCTTGAGCTGCGCTTCGTGGACATGGCGACGTCCTTCGGTGAGCCGGTCGCGCACCAGCCGCTCGATCTCGCGGAAACAGCGGTAGTAGCCGTCGTCGTAGTCGTCGACCACCTGGAAGGTCCACCGACCCGGTAACACGTTGCGCCCGACGAGTTCCCGGCTGATGTGCTGGGCCAGCTCGGCGTGTCCGATCTCCTTCAGCCGGGCCACCGCGTCGTCGAGTTGCAGGTCGGCGCGCCCGGTCAGCTGATGGAACGAATACAGGTGTCCGCGGGCGCGCTCGACGGTCTCCAGAGCCTCGGTGACTTTGCCCACCGCCTGCGCGACCGCATCACTTGTTCCGTTGTGGCCCATGAGTTCCTCCCGCCCTGTCGCTGTGGCATTCCCGGTGAAACCTGAACCGAATCGCCGCGCGGGGGTCTAGCCGTTTAATTTAATTAATATTTAAATTACTGGTCAGACTGCGGACGCGCCAGCAGGCCGCATTGGGGAATGCTTTGCTGAGGAAGGGTTTTGCGCGCCGCGAGAATCAAAGCGCCTTGAGCTGCTTTTTGGCCGCCCTGCGCAGTTGGATCATCCGGGCGGCGCCGACGAGCACCGTCGTTGTGGCGCCGGCCACCGCCGACAGCAGGTAGCCAACTCCGACCGGCAGGTTCCAGTGGAAAGCGAGGAAGTGCACGGTTATCGAGTCCGTGTTCTGCGCGACGAAGATGAGCAGCACGATCAGGATCAGCAGGCCGACCACGAGGGCCCACCATGCGGCCGCTAGCCGGGTGAACGATCGCGATGACGGCTCGGCGGGAACGCGCGATTCAGTGCTCATGCTGGTGACTAGCCCCCAGCGCGGTGAGCCAAACCCGTTGAAGCGCGAAATCCTCTCGCGCGGTGGCGTTTGATTCGCCCGCTCCGGGGTATGAGAGCTGCGATGACTGTCAAAGAGATGCCGAGGCGCGTCTGGCGTGGCCGGCGCACCGTGGTGCGCCTGCAGCGCGACTTGTGGCTGGCGCAGCTGGCCCTCTGGCCGACCTTGATCCTCTCGGCCGTCGCGGTTTCGGTTGCCACGTGGGCGTTGTGGCAGCGCAAATCCCGTCGGCTTCAGCACGAAGCGGCGCCGCCCGTCACGGATTCGGCGGCCGCCGGCGGTCCCGCGGCACAGCCCGGCCTCAGCGGCTGACGCGCCGCTCGAACAGGCCCCAGGAGATGGCGGCCCATAGAAACGCGAATGCCTGCGCGACACCGACGCGGCCGGACGGCACCAGCAGGCCCGCGACATAGCGGTCGACGAACCCGGTGGTGGGCAGGGGATCCATCCCGGCGCGGCGACGCGCCCACGATTCCGCCGACGTCAACGGGCAGGGCAGCTTGAGCGCGACAACGGCGACGCCCCAGACGACGGCCGCCCGGTGCAGCACGATGGTGCGCGGCCAGCGCAGCGCGAGGAAGCCGCCGACCGGCACGTAGGCCAGGTAGGCGAGGTGCACAGCAACGGTCAGGACGACGGCGGCGACATACCCTTTCCGCACGGCGATTTCCCAGTCAGCCGAGGCCGGCGCGTACCTGGTAGCGGCGCTCGGCGTAGGCGAGGTCGTCGCGCCAGAGCCTGTTGGCTGCGAAGCGCATAAGAGGGGCGACCACGGGGGCGGCCCGCGACGCGCGCGCGAACCCCGGCCGGTCCGAATGCGCGATGGTGGCTTCCAGCACGGCGGTGCGGGGGAGGCCGTCGGGGCCCGATCCGATTGGCGTGGCGTGGGTTTCGACAGTACTGCCGGTTCCCTCGCCGTCCACGATGCGCATGACGATCGTGCGGGCCTCCGGGCAGCTGAATTCCGCGACGACCGGAACGCCGAGGCGGCCCATCCTGAAGGTCACCGCCACCAAGAAGCGATCGACGGTTTCGGTTGGGGTGGTGAGCACTTCGAGCCGGGTGAACGAATAGGGGTGGAACCAGGCACCGTGCCAGGGATCCAGCCGGTTGGCGATGATGTCGGCGGGCTCGCACACGCCCGCCATCCGGGCGACGGCGGCCAGAGTGTCGCCGGTCGGCCGGGCCGGTATCACCGGTTCGGCCGACGGCTCTTCGCCGCCCGCCTTGTCGAGCCGAACCCACACCAGGACACCGTCGTCGTGGCCGGGCAACGGGCTCCAGCCGAATTCGCGCGCCCGGCCGTCCAGGGCAAGTCCGTGCCATCGGCAGATCAGCGTGCCGTCGTGTACCGTCCCGGTGGCCAGATCCGCCCCCAGGTGGGGGCAACCGCGCGGACCGACGCGGAGCCGGCGCTCGTCATCGCGCCAGGCGACGATGTCAACCCCGGCGATCCGGGCGCCGAACGGCCGCCCGGGGCGGACATCGGCGCTGCCGGCGAACGCGAACCAGTTCCCGGTGGGCCTGCCCTGGGCCCGTTTCAGCGCGCCGTCGATGATGGCGGGCTGCGCATCGCGGTAGGTCGGGCGCTGGTCGGCCCACGGGGTGCGCGGAATCACTTGCAGCGGCCAATCTTTGGTCCGCGCGCCCGGCCATAGGTGCTGGAGCTGTTCGCGAATATTCATCGTTGAGTGGATCCTTCGCGGGTGGCGAGCCATCGCAACAGGGCTGACCGGCCTCGGGTGGGTACGGTGACCAACGGGTGCCCGGCCAGTCCCCATCTTCTCAGCAAATGGTTCGCGGCGCACCAACCGGTCGTGGCGGCGCGCTCCATCAGCGCGACCGGCAAGTCGATGCGGACGGCGTCGCCGGCCAACAGCAGGCCCGGCTGGGGGCTGACCACCGCCGGGCGGTCCGCATAGGAGCCGGGCGCAAACAGCGGGCAATCGCTGCGGTGCAGCAGTCGCTCGCAAACGACCTGCGCCGCCGCGGTTTCCGGGTACACCTTGCGCAGCTGCCGCAGCGCCGCCGCGCGGGACGGCGCGGCGTCGAGGGCGTAGGAATGCAGTTCGACGACGGAACCGTGGTGCGCACGCGACCACTCGGCGGCCTGGCGTTCGTAGCGCTCCAGCACGCTGATGTTGTCCAGTGGCTCGTGGCCGGCCGTGCCCAAAAACGCCTGCCGCTGCGCCTCGACGGGGCGATCGAGCCACAGCCGGTGGACCGCGAAGGGCGGCGCCGTCCGCAGCCGCGCGATCTGTGCGCGCCAGTCGTCCGTGGCCAGCCCGGTCGATGCACCCACGACACGCTGCAGGCCGGCCACATCGGTGGCCAGCACGGCGGCGTCCGCGTCCAGGCGCTCACCCGAATCCGTCCACACCCGAAACGGCTCCGCCGAGCCGGCCTCGATGCGAGCGGCGCTGGTGCCGAGGCGAAACCCGACGCCCCGCGCCTCGAGGTATCGGCGCAGCGGCTGCCAGAGGGCGGTGTCGTAGTTCGACGTGGGCACATCGAAGATCAGGCCTTCGGACGAGCCGAGGAAGTAGATGTGAAACATCGCCGCCAACTCGGCCGCGGACAGCTTCGAAGGGTCGGCGAAGAAGCTGCGGGAGAACACCTCGAACGCCAGATGCCTTGCTGCTTCGGGGAATCGGATGCTCTTGAGGAATGTCGCGGCATCGAAGTGGTCGAGGCGCTCGTAGATCCCGGGCACCGACACCGCGGCCAGCGGCGCGGCCGCGCGAGCGTCGATATGCAGGAAGTCGCGAAGCCGGAAGGTCGGGCTGCGGGCGGCGAAGGCCACCGCGTTCCAGGGTGGGGTGCGTGGTAGCCCCCGGAATGTGTCGCGCCGCCCCGCGCCGTCGATGAGCGGATAGTCGTCGACGGGTGTGAGCATCCGCAGTTGCGGTTCGATGCGGCGGAGCAGGGCGCGCAGGTTGTAGTACTGCCGAAAGAACGCGTGGAAGCCCCGATTCATGGCGAGGTCGGTCCCGTTTTCGCGTTCGGTCCAGCCGCCGACCCGGCCGCCGAGGTAGTGTTCGCGCTCGATCACTTCGACGGCGACGCCGCGTTCGGCCAGGCCGGTGGCAGCGGCCAGCCCCGCGATGCCGCCGCCCACGACGACCACTCGGGGTCGTGACGCCAGCGCTCCGGCATCCGGGAATCCGGTTGGTGCGGCGAATGTTTCGCGCTGGCGATCGGTGCCGAGGTCCGTCATTGCGGCGCGTCCGCCAGGAAGGTGTGCACGATGTTGGCCTCCCAGCCCGGCATCGTTTCGCTGTGCACGGCGGTGAAGCCCGCGTCGGCGAGGCGGTCCCGGAATCGGGCCGCGCCGTCGAACTCGAGCACGCTGCGCCACAGGTAGCGGTACAGCGCCGCGTCGCGGGTGCGCCACCATCCGGCGGGAATGATGATGCCCCAGCACACGGCGTGCCAGATTCCGGTGGCGGCGGGGGAGTCGCGCACCGAGTACTCGTGCACCGCGAGTGTGGCACCGGGTCGCAGCAGGGTCCGGAGTTTCCGCAATTGGCCGTCCCGGTCGGCGAGGTTGCGGATCAGGTAGGCGGCCAGAATTCCGTCGAACGGCCCGGTGATCCCGTGCTCGGCCAGTTGCTCGACGGGGGTGTGCACGAATCGCACCGACCGGGGCCAGGTCTTCGCGGCCGCAGCGTCGAGCATGCCCCGCGACGCGTCGACGGCGACGATCTCGGCCTCCGGGGCGACGGCCAGCAGCGCGGCCGTCGACGCGCCCGTGCCGCAGCCGGCGTCGAGCAGGCGTAAGCCCTTGCCGCGGTCACGTATTCGCATGCGGCGGGCGGAGAGAAGCAATTGGTTGTGATAGCCGGGGCTGGCACCCACCAGCCCGTCGTACGCCGCCGCTCCGGCGTCGAAGGCGGCCGACAGTTCGCCGGGGGTCGGGCCGGCTTCACCGACGCGCACGTTGGCGTTCCCATCCCAGCAGCACCGCGGTGGCGAGTGCGAAGCCGAACAAGAAATCCTCGACCGGGATGTCGAAAGGGAAGCGCAGGCCGGTGATGTGGCGGGGGTCGTAGCTGACGATGGGGGAACTGAGCTTGGTCAGCCATCCGTCGACCGGAACCTGGAACCCGAGAATGATCAGCATCGACAGCCAGTACGCCGGCCGTCGGAAGAGCCCGGTGCGCAACACCGCCAATTCCAGTGCGCACACGGCGAATACCGATGCGACGGCCGGAACGGTATAACCCAGGCCGCTCACCGCCGGTTGACCCTGCCCAGGATGGTGCTCACGGCGTTGTAGGTGAGCAGCGCGCAGATCGGAATGACGATGAAGAACAGCACCTCTTCGATCGGCACCCGGAACGGGATGTCCAGGCCGGTGATGTATTCGCCGTTGTACGTCCACACGTGCGCGGCGATGGCGATCTCGTCCCAGACCAAAAACACCACGGCCACGGGCAACACGGCCTTCACCAGCCGCCGCCATTGCCGGTAGACGCCGGGGCCGAAGAACTCCAGGGGCGCCGTGATCGCCAGGCATGCGGCGAGGACCAGAAGATACTGCCAGCGATCGGTCATGCGGCCCCCGGGGCATCGGCAACGCCGGGCGAACTACTGCGCGCCCGCCACGACCGTATCAGCCCGATGCCGGCGACCTGCAGCCGTCGGGCTCTGCCGACCGTGGCCCGGTGATTGAACACCGCGAAATCGCTCTCTTCGATGCGGTCCAGGATTTCGGAGTACAGCGCCGCTGCGGTCGCCACGCACGGTCGCGACCGCGGGCTCAGCATGCCGATGCCGGCGGCCGCGAATCGGTAAGTCTCGCGGGTGATCTCGTGCTGGGCGGCGAGCGCCTCGCGCACCCGCGCGTCGGTGCGGCGATTGCGGTGACACCAGGTCAGCAGCTCGCGATCCACACCGTGTGCGGCGAGCTCGTCGGCCGGCAGGTAGACCCGCTGCCGCAACAGGTCTTCGTCGACGTCGCGCAGGAAGTTGGTGAGCTGAAACGCCCTACCCAGCGCCGCGGCGTAGGGCGCGGTCTCCTCGACCGGCGCCACGGTGCCCAGGACCGGAAGAACCTGCAGGCCAATGGCTTCGGCGGATCCACGCATGTATAGGTTGAGCGCACCGCGGTCGGGATAATCGGTGACCGTCAGGTCCATCCGCATTGACGCCAGGAAGTCGTCGAACAGCTCGGTGCCGATGCGGTAGCGGCGGGCGGTGTGGGTGACCGCGGCGAGCACGGGGTCGTCGAGATGGTCTCCGCCGGAGAAGAATTGGTCGGCGAGTTGCTGCAACCGCATGC
>NZ_LZJJ01000201.1:0-650 GCF_001667625.1 Mycobacterium sp. E1715 | reverse complement strand
AGCCGGGCCGGACACCAGCACGCCCAGGTTGGCGCCGGCGCCCAGGGTCTTGAGCAGGTGCGGCTCGTCGAGCGCGAGCTTGAGCCATTCGATGAGCTTGGCGGCCTGCGGCTGTGAGCCCTTGAGTTCCTCGAGGACCGTTTCGGGGCTGGCCACGTCGACCAGCTCGGTGGACACGGCCGGGCCGCCGGCCGGCACGCCCTCGCCCCAGGTGACCAGCGAGTTGGGCTGCACGCTGACCGGGCCGAGCGGGTCCACGCCGGTGACGGTCAGCAGCTCCGAGGTCCAACTGATGCCCACCGAGGCCGCCAGCGCGCGGGTGGCGGCCGCCGTCGAGAAGCCCGGGCCCAGATCGCGGGGCAGCAGCGACACGGCGTCGCCGACGGTCAGCACCTTGCCGAGCAGGGCCTGCCGCAGGGTCACCGGCGAAATGGACTGGCTGGCCAGCGACGAGCCGGACAGCGTCACCGACCGGGCGCCGTAGACGGTGACCGCGCCGACGATCACGGCGGTGCCCTCACGCAGCCCGGCGTTGGACAGCGTCACGTCGTCGAGCAGCGCGGTGCCGACCGGGGTGTCCGGCCCGGCCAGGCCCGCCACCGCCGCCGTGGTCCGCGAGCCCGTCAGCGCCACCGCGTCCCACTCCCGAA
>NZ_LZJJ01000200.1:0-1550 GCF_001667625.1 Mycobacterium sp. E1715 | reverse complement strand
CCCGCCCGGCCACGATCATCAGGTCGGCCTGCCGCGGCGTCGCCGAGAACCGTTCCATGCCGAACCGCGCGATGTCGAATCTTGGCCCGGCGGTTGCCATCATCTCGATGGCGCAGCAGGCCAACCCGAACGTCGCAGGCCACAACGAGTTCTTGCGTACATAGCCGGCCACCTTCTCGACCGTCGACAGCAGAATCCCACCGGGCAGCTGTTCTTCGAGACCCACGTCTACCTCAATCCCACGTCAGGCCGCCGCGGCGCCACACATAGGCGTACGCCACGAAAACCGTGAGCATGAACACCACCATCTCGACCAACGCGAACGTTCCCAGCGCGTCGTAACTGACCGCCCAGGGATACAAGAACACGATCTCGATGTCGAAGACGATAAAAAGCATTGCGGTCAGGTAATACTTCACCGGGAACCGCTGGCCGCTCGCCGCGTGCGGGCCGCTGACCGGGCTGTCGGTCGGCTCGATGCCGCATTCGTAAGGGGCCATCTTCGACTTGTTGTAGCGCGACGGGCCGGCCAGGCTCGCGATCACCACCGATCCGACGGCGAAGGCCGCGGCTATCGCACCGAGTACCAGGATGGGTATGTAGACGTTCAACTCGCTCCAAGATCTCCTCGTACGGGCCGCCGGTGCGGCGGCCGGGCGGGGGGCCGGGCTGCTGTGACGCGCCCGGGCCGCGGGTGGTCACAGTGACCTCCACAACATAGCGTCGCGAAGGCAGGTGTGCTTTGTCGGGGTGGGGGTATCCGGGAAAGTTTTGCGTCACCGCAACCTGGCGGTCGGGCGCCGTGCGCGAACGACACGCGGATGCGGGCGCGGTGAGACGCTAACGGCGCAGGTGAGGCGCCTTGCGCGGGTCTATCGGGTGGGCGTGCGGAGCAGCCCGAGGACCGTGCGGCCGAGCACGATGGGATCGATGGGGTGCGGCACCGCGGCTTCGGCCCGCGACCAGTTCGCCAGCCAGGCGTCGTCCCGGCGGCCGGTGAGCACGAGGATCGGCGGGCACGTCGCCAGTTCGTCTTTGAGTTGTTTGGCGATTCCCATGCCGCCGGTCGGCGTGGCTTCGCCGTCCAGGATGGCCAAGTCGATGCCGCCCTCGTCCATCTGCCGGACCACCATCGGGGCGGTCGCCACCTCGAGGTAGGTCAGCTCGGGCAGGTCCGGATGCAGATGCTTGCCCAGCGCCCGGATCACTTGCTCGCGGGTTTCGGCGTTGTCGCTGTAGACCAGGATCCGCAGGGCGACGCTGGATTCGGGACTGGAGTCGGACACGCTGCAGATGCTACTGGTGCCGCGCCGGATTCACTGGGCAGCCCGCACGAAGACGGCGTCCGCCGCCGCCGTCGCGGTCGAGGCGACCATGCCGAGGCGGTTCCAGCCCAGGTCGAACTGGGTGCGATCCACCTTGGCTTCCCCCGCGATCCGGATCGAGCCGTCGTCGAGCTCGGTGATCGTGGCGGACAGCGGCAGCGGCGCGGTCACGCCCTTGATGGTGAAGGCGGCCCGGAGGTCGGCGGACTTGCCCTTGGTCGGCTG
>NZ_LZJJ01000199.1:0-21367 GCF_001667625.1 Mycobacterium sp. E1715 | reverse complement strand
CCGCCCTGGTGGCCATCGTGGGCGTCGCGCTCGCCGTCGTCCGGCCCTGGGAATCGGCGCCCCGGCCGGAGCCGACGAAGCCACCGCCGCCCGCGGACGCCGTCGCGCTGCGGGTGCTCGACGACGGTGTGTTCGTGGGCAGCTCGGCCGCATCGACCACCATCGACATTTTCAACGAACCGATCTGCCCGCCGTGCGGCAGCTTCATCCGGTCGAACGCGGGCGACATCGACACCGCCGTGAACAACAAGAAGCTCGCGGTGCGCTATCACCTGCTCGACTTCCTCGACGACAAGTCGCACAGCAAGAACTACTCGACCCGGGCGGTGGCCGCGTCGTACTGCGTCGCGGCGCAAAGCGACCCCAAGACGTACACCGCCTTCTATTCGGGCCTGTTCGCCAGCAACTTCCAGCCGGCGGAGGACGCCGCCGAGGACCGCACCGACGGCGAACTGGCCCAGCTGGCCAAGAACGTCGGCGCGGACGCCGACGTGCTGACGTGCATCAAGTCCGGGGACGACGTCGGCACGGGCAAGGCGAAATCCGCGGCCGGTTACGCGACGCTGTCCGGGCTCAACGCCAACTCGACCCCGTTCGTGTGGGACGGCACCGCGTCGGTGAACTACTCCGACCCGACCTGGCTGACCAAGCTTCTCGGGTAGCGGGCGATGATCGATGACACCCGGGCCAGCGACAACGACCGCAACCGGACCTGCGAGGCGCTCGACGCGGCGCTCGGCGACGGTCAGTTGTCGACCGAAGAGCACCGCGAGCGGGTAAGCGCCGCCACCAGGGCCACGACGCTGCGCGAGCTGCGGTCGCTGGTGGCCGACCTGCAGATCCACCCGGCCGCCGAGCGAGCTCCGTCGTCACCCGCGGGAATCAACAGGCGCCGGGCCGGGATTGCCGCGGCCGTCGCGCTGGTGCTGATCGGCGGCGGCATCGCCTGGGGACTGCAACGCGACACCCCTTCGGCCCCGGCGCCATCCGCCGCCCCGAGTGCGGCCCCCAGCAGCTCCGCGGCCATGACCACCACCCCGACGCCTCCGCCGCCACAGCTGTTGAGCCTGAGCGGGGTGAGCGGCGTGCTGGCGCAGATGCGGACGCAGTTCGGCGACACGCTGGGTTACCAGCTGAACATCTACCAAACCCAGGTCGTGGTCATGCGTCCGGACACCGCGAACCCCCAGAAGGTGGTGAGTTGGCTGGGCCGCGACGGCAATTGGGCCAGCGTCGGCCCCGAGAACGCGGTGTCCTCCCGCTTGGTGGTCGGTGACCTCAGCAAGTTCGACGTGCAGGCGGTCGTCGACGTCGTGCAGCAGGCGCCGCAGACCCTGCACATCTACGACGCCAACCGGATCTTCCTGGCGATCGAGTCCCGCAAGGACGGCGGCTTGCACCTACAGATCAGCGTCAGCGACGGGGCCCTCAGCGGCACCATCGTGCTCGCCCCGGACGGCACCGTCACGCAGGTCGCTCCCCCCGTGCACTGATCGCGGCGGCCCGCCGTCGCGCGGCCGACGTCTGCCGGGTCGATGTTGTACGTTTCTGCGGTGAGATCGGTGTGCGCTCACCGCCACGGTCCGTCGACGGGAGGCACTCGATGACCGGCGGCCAGGGCTCGCGGGTGGGGACGATGTTCGGCCCCTACCACCTCAAGCGCCTGCTCGGCCGCGGCGGGATGGGCGAGGTCTACGAGGCCGAGCACACCGTCAAACAGTGGACGGTGGCGCTCAAGCTGATGTCGCACACGTTCAGCCAGGATCCGGTGTTCCGCAAGCGAATGGAACGCGAGGCGCGGATCACCGGCCGGCTGCTGGAGCCGCACGTGGTGCCCATCCACGACTACGGCGAGATCGACGGGCAGCTGTACCTGGAGATGCGCCTCATAGAGGGCATCGACCTGGGCAGCCTGCTGGAACGGGAGGGCCCGCTGCCGGCGTCGCGGGCGGTGGCCATCGTCCACCAGGTCGCCGCCGCCCTGGACGCCGCGCACGC
The DNA here is from genome assembly GCF_001667625.1 of Mycobacterium sp. E1715. Taxonomy (NCBI): domain Bacteria; kingdom Bacillati; phylum Actinomycetota; class Actinomycetes; order Mycobacteriales; family Mycobacteriaceae; genus Mycobacterium; species Mycobacterium sp. E1715. The sequence goes on along the minus strand of NZ_LZJJ01000199.1, from coordinate 19,369 downwards.
CGCCGGGGTGACCCACCGCGACGTCAAACCGCAGAACATCCTGATCACCGGCGACGACTTCGCCTATCTCGTCGACTTCGGCATCGCCAGCGCCAAGTCCGACGAGAAGCTCACCCAACTGGGCACCGCCGTCGGCACCCTGAAATACATGGCGCCCGAACGGTTTTCGAGTGAAGAGGTGACGCCCCGCGCCGACGTCTACGCGCTGGCCTGTGTGCTCTACGAGTGCCTGACCGCGACCCCGCCCTACCCCGCCGACAGCACCGGCATGCTGGTCAGCGCCCACCTGATGCAACCCATTCCCAAACCGAGCGAACAAGGCTCGGGGGTGAGCCCGGCGTTCGACGCCGTGATCGCAGGCGGCATGGCCAAAACCCCGATCGAGCGCTACCCGACCGCCGGCGCCCTCGCCGAGGCGGCGCACCGCGCGCTCAGCAGCCCGGAACGCCAACGCGCCGAGACCATCCTGCGGGACAGCGAAATCGTCTCTCCCGCAATCGGATTACAGCACCGTTCCGCACCGCCCAAGCGCAACCGCTGGCCGATCGTGGCCGCCGCAGTGGTGGCCGTCGTCGCCGTCTGCGCAGTCGGAATCTGGCTTGCGCTGAAACCGTCCGGCCAGCGGCACGCCAAGGCGACGGTCGCGAAAACCCCACCGCCGTCATCCGCCGCCCCCGACGACCAACAGGCCCGGCTGATCAGCCTGCTCCCGCCCGGCTACCTGGCCGGCACGTGCACGCCCGCCACCCCGGAGTCGGGCAGCATCTGGGTGCACGCGGTCGCGATGGTGACCTGCGGGCAGAACACCCAGCCCGGCGGCCCCAGTCACGCCACCTACGGGCTGTTCGCCACGCCCAACAAGCTGAAGAAGGCCTTCAACGACGACATCGCCAACGTCAACCTGGTGAACTGCCCCGGCGAGGGACGCTCACCCGTCAGCTGGCACTACGACCAGACCCCCAACGACATGGCCGGCCTGATCGCCTGCGGCAGCTACAACAACCACCCGAACGTGATCTGGACCAACGACGAGAAGCTCATGCTCAGCGACGTCTCCGGCGACCCCGCCACCGTCGAGGACCTGCACACCTGGTGGGACGCCTACGGCTGACCCGTGAGGTCCAGCGCGAGATCCCACTGTCCGCCCGCTGGCTGCGGGGTACGCTCACCCGGACCGGCCTAAAGGGGTGCCACATGGTGCTTTTCACGCTCTTCGGTTCGCCGTACGCTCGCCCCCTGTCAAGCAATTCCCGCCGGATCTCAATTCAAGGAAAGGAATGTCGTGCCTGGCTGGTGGATTTTGGCGATCCTGTTCTTCCTGGCGGCGATCGCGGCCCTCACCGCGAGCGCCTTGCTCGGCAGCAAGACGAGGTTGACGTGGTGGGCGATCACGGCGAGCGCCGCTTTGTTCGGCGTGATCTTCACGCTGATCAGCGCCTACGACCGGGTAGACACCCGCAACGTCGGAATCATCACCGAATTCGGCAAGCCGGTGGGGGTGCACGGCGCGGGGATCGTCTGGCATGCGCCGTGGCGCAAGGTCAGTGAGCTCTCGGAAGCGATCCAGTTGCAGGCGTTTGAATCCAACAGCTACGACGACGCCAGCCAGGGCAAAGGTGCGAACAACAACCCGGCGGCCATCAACGTCCGGCTGGCCAACAACTCCACCGCCTACGTCGATGAAAACCTGAACTGGCGGCTGCGCGAGGGTGCCGCCCCCAAGCTGTTCCAGGATTACGGCGGGGCCAACGTATTCCAGACGATCAAAGAGCAATTGGTGGACCGGCAGGCCCAAGTCGCGTTGTCCAAGGTGTTCGCGACGTTCAACCCGCAGGTCATGCTGGCGGCCGCGGCGAACGCGCCGGGCGGGGCGACGCAAATGCCCGCGCCGGCCCAGGGCGCGGACTTACCCGCGATGGCCGCCCAGGTCAAAAAGGACCTGCAGGACGCGGTGGGCTCCGAGATCGAGATCCTCGACGTCCGGATTCCGAGGATCTTCTATGACCAGCCGACCCAGCAACGGATCGATGCCTACAACCAGAAGGTTCAGGAGACGATCAACGCCCAGCAGGACGTCAAGACCGCCGAGCAGAATCGGTTGGCCGCCGAGCAGCGCGCCAACCAGCCGCCACCGGATCTGCGGATCGCGATCTTCAACTGCCTGAACGACCAGGTCAAGAACGGGCGCGACCCGGCTGGGTGCTGGGGTCAGATCGGTGGTCAGCCGCTGGTGCAGGTGCCGCGTTGAACCCGTTGGCGCTGAAGGCCTGCAGTGCAACACGACTTGGCGGGTGAACTCGTCTCTCAGAGGATGTAGAGCATCTCCTGGTAGGTCGGCAGCGGCCACAGGTCGTCGGCCACAACGCCTTCCAGCGCGTCGGCGGCGGCACGCACCGCGTCCATCGCCGGCAGCAGCGCCGCCTGGGCGTGCTTGGCCTCCTCGAGCGCCGATTCCGCCGAATGCTCGGACAGCGCCGCCCTGAGCGTCGTCAGCGCGGCGGTGAGGTCGTTCAGCGGGGCCGAAACCGCTTCCAGCGCGGCCGTGTTCGGCTCCACCCCGGCGGCCTTCAACGTCGCGACGTTTCCGGCCAGCTCGGTCTGGTAGCGCAGCGCGGCGGGCAGGATGACCGTCGTACCGATCTCCAGGGCCAGCTTCGCCTCCACACCGATCGTGAGCGCGTACTGCTCGAGCCGGACCTCGTAGCGGCTGTGCAGCTCGCGTTCGTTGAAAACCCCGTACTTCTCGAAGACTTCGACCGATTCCGGCTTGATGAGTTCCGGAATGGCGTCCAGCGTCGTCTTGAGGTTGGGCAATCCGCGCTCGGCCGCCTCGATCTGCCAGTTCTCCGAATACCCGTCGCCGTTGAACACGACCGCGCCGTGATCGGTGATGATCTCGGTGAGCAGCTTCTGCACCGCGGCGTCGAAGTCCTCGCCGGCCTCGACCGCCTTTTCCAAAATCGTTGCGATGTAGTCGAACGAGTCGGCCATGATCGTGTTGAGGACGATCATCGGCACGGCGACCGTCTGCCCCGAGCCCGGCGCCCGGAACTCGAACCGGTTGCCGGTGAACGCGAACGGGCTGGTGCGGTTCCGGTCGCCGGGATCGGTCGGCAGCGGCGGCAGGGTGTCGACGCCGATGATCATGGTGCCCTTGCCCTTTGACGACGTGGCCGCCCCCTTGGCGATCTGCTCGAACACGTCGGCGAGCTGCTCGCCGAGGAAGATCGAGATGATCGCGGGCGGCGCCTCGTTGGCGCCCAGCCGGTGGTCGTTGGTGGCCGAGGCGACCGAAACGCGAAGCAGGCCGGCGAACTTGTGGACGGCGCGGATCACCGCGGCGCAGAACACCAGGAATTGGGCGTTCTCGTGTGGCGTGTCGCCGGGCACCAGCAGCGAACCCAGCTCGGCGTTGCCCACCGAGAAGTTGACGTGCTTGCCCGAGCCGTTGACGCCGGCGAACGGCTTCTCGTGGAAAAGGCACTCCATGCCGTGCTTTTTGGCCAGCGTCTTGAACACCGTCATCAGCAGCTGCTGGTGGTCGGAGGCGATGTTGGCCCGCTCGAACATCGGGGCCACCTCGAACTGCCCGGGGGCGACCTCGTTGTGCCGGGTCTTGGCCGGGATGCCGAGTTTGAACAGCTCCCGTTCGGTGTCCATCATGAAGCCGAGCACCCGTTCGGGCACCGACCCGAAGTAGTGGTCGTCGAATTCCTGGCCCTTGGGCGGCTTGGCGCCGAACACCGTCCGCCCGGCGTTGATCAGGTCGGGCCGCGCCAGGAAGAAGTGCCGGTCGACGAGGAAGTACTCCTGCTCCGGCCCGCAGAACGACACCACCTTGTTGAGGTCCTTGTGGCCGAACAGCGTCAGGATGCGTTCGGCGTGGATGCCCATCGCCTGCTGGCTGCGCAGCAGCGGCGTCTTGTAGTCGAGCGCCTCACCGGTCATCGAGACGAACACCGTCGGGATGCACAGCGTGTTGCCGTTCGGGTTCTCCAGCACGTAGGCGGGGCTGGTCACGTCCCAACCGGTGTAGCCGCGCGCCTCGAAGGTGCTGCGCAGCCCGCCCGACGGGAAGCTGGAGGCGTCCGGCTCGCCCTGGATCAGGGTCTTCCCGGCGAACTCGGCGAGGGTCTGCCCATCGGAGACGGGCTCGAGGAAGCTGTCGTGCTTCTCGGCGGTCAGCCCGGTCATCGGGTAGAAGACGTGCGCGTAGTGGGTAGCGCCCTTCTCGAGCGCCCAATCCTTCATCGCGACCGCGACCGCATCGGCGACCGCGGGGTCCAGCTTGGCGCCCTTGTCGATGGTCGCCACGATCGACTTGTACACCGCCTTGGGCAGCCGCGCCTGCATCTCCGCCTTGGTGAAGACGTTGGACCCGAAGATCTCCCCGGGCAGCTCGCCCGGGACGAAGCTGACGGCGGGGGGAACGTATCCCTCGACATTGTTGATCGCCTGAAGGCGGACCGCGTTACCGCTCAATGGAATTCCTATCGCTGATTGGGCCCCCGTCTGGTGGACCGACTCACACTAGGAACTTCCGATGGCGAATTTGTTACGCGCGCGTCACCGGTATCGCCGCGATGGTTTCAAACAGAAGACGGCCCGCGGTCGCCGGCCTCGGTGTCGTCCACCGTCAACGGCAGGGCGAGCTCTTCCAGCGGGCGCCGTTCGGCGGCGATCCCGAGCCGCAATTCGACCAGGCCGGCGATCGCCATGACCGCGGCGCCCGTCAGGAACGACCACATCACCTGCCCGCGTTCCCCGGAGTTGATCAGCTGCCCGAACAGCAGCGGGCCGGTGATGCCGCCGATCGCGGTCCCCACCGCGTAGAAGAACGCGATCGCCAGCGCCCTGGTCTCCATCGGGAAGATCTCGCTGACCGTCAGGTAGGCCGCGCTGGCGCCCGCCGACGCCAGGAAGAACGTGACCGCGAGGACGCCGATGAACGCCCAGACGCCGCCGGTCTGGGTCACGAACAGGATGGCGAGGGCGACGGCGACGACGGCGGAGCCGATGTAGGTGGCCGTGATCATCGGCTTGCGGCCCACGGTGTCGAAGAGGTGGCCGAGCGCCAGCGGACCGACGAAATTGCTCAGCGCCCACAGGATGAAGAACAGCGGCACCTTCCCCGACGGCACGCCGTAGAACCCGCTCAACAGCGTGCCCAGATTGAACGTCACGCCGTTGTAGAGGAATGCCTGCCCGGTGAACAACGCCAGCCCCAGGATCGCGCGCTGCGGGTAGAGCCTGAAGGCGACCCGGGCGATTTCGCGGAACGAGATCGTTTCGCGCTGACGGATTTTGAGCCCGCGCCCGTGCGGCTCGGGCAGGGGTTCACCGGTCTCGCGCCGCACCGCCTCCTCGATCTCGCCGACGACCCGCTCGGCCTCCTCGTCGCGGCCGTGGATGAACAACCACCGCGGGCTCTCGGGGACGTTGCGCCGGACGAGGAGCACGAAGATGCCGAAGATGGCGCCGACGCCGAAGGCCAGCCGCCAGCCGATGTTGGGCGCGAAGTTCGACGTGTCGAGCAGGACGAGCGCGCCGGCCGCCCCGGCCGCCGAACCGAGCCAGTAGGTCCCGTTGATGATCAGGTCGACGCGGCCGCGCAGGCGGGCGGGGATCAACTCGTCGATGGCCGAATTGATCGCGGCGTATTCGCCGCCGATGCCGGCCCCGGTGAAGAACCGCGCGACGAAGAAATACCAAGGGGCGAAGGCGAATGCGGTCGCGACGGTGGCGGCCAGGTAGACCGCCAAGGTGAGCATGAACAGGTTGCGCCGCCCGAAGCGGTCCGTCAGGTGGCCGAAGAACAGCGCGCCCAGGCACGCCCCGGCGATGTAGAACGCGGCCGCCATGCCGATCTGCGCGGCGTCGAGGTCGATGCCGCTGCCCTTCTCCGTGAGGCGTGCGGACACGTTGCCCACCATCGTGACCTCGAGCCCGTCCAGGACCCACACCCCGCCCAGCCCGATGACGACGCGCCAGTGGAATCGCGACCACGGCAGCCTGTCCAGGCGCGCGGGCACGTGGGTGGTGATGGTTCCGGTTTGCACGCTTCCGCTCATCTGGCTCCTATCCGGGTGGCTTCAGAAGTACCCAAGCGAGGCGCTTCGCACGCCTCAGCCGCGGTCGGCGCGCGACTCCTCGGGTGTCCAGGCTTGCGGCTGGCCCGGGTGGCCGGGGAACAGGAAGTCGATGAAGGCCGCGGCGGTGGGCTGAGGTTCGTGGTTGGCCAGCCCGGGCCGTTCGTTGGCTTCGATGAAGGCGTACTCCGCGCCGGTGACGTCGGGCACCAGCAGGTCGATGCCCGTCACGGGGATGCCGATGGCCTCGGCCGCCGTGACCGCGACCCGGCACAGTTCGGAGTTCACCACGGCGGTGACGTCGTGGATGGTGCCGCCCTGGTGCAGGTTGGCGGTGCGGCGGACGCGCAGGCGGGTGCCCTGGGGCAGCACGTCGTCCAGCGTCCAGCCCGCCTCGGCGACCGTCGACTCGGTGAGGTCGTCGAGCGGGATGCGGGATTCCCCTCCGGTGGCCGCGGAGCGCCGCCGGCTTTCGGCCGCGATCAGGTCGCGGATGCTGTGCTCGCCGGTGCCGATGATCTCGGGCGGCATCCGCAGCGCGGCGGCGACCACCCGGCCGTCGATCACCACCAGCCGCAGGTCGTCGCCCTGCACCCGCTGTTCGATCAGCACGTCCGGGTATTGCTGACGGGCCCGGGCCAGGGCGGCGGCCAGCTCTTCGGGACCGTTCTCGGCGGTCACGCCGACGGTGATGCCCTTGCCCTGCTCGCCGCGGGTCGGTTTGACGACGACCTCGCCGACCTCGGTGAGGAAGTTGTAGTCGCCCTCGTCGAAGGTGGCCAGGCGGGCGCGGGGCACCGTGATGCCCGCCTCGGAGACCAGGCGGCGGGTCAGGCGCTTGTCGTCGCAGCGGCACATGGCCACCGCCGAGGTGTATTCGGACAGCGATTCGCGGGTGACGACGCTGCGGCCGCCGTGGGTGAGGCGCATCTCGCCGGTTTCGGCGTCGAGCACCTCGACCCAGATGCCGCGGCGCAGCGCCTCGTCGGCAATGATCCGGGCGTAGGGGTTGAGGTCGTCGACCGTCTCGGGCGGCGGGCTGAACAGCGGCTCGTTGATCGCGTTCTTGCGCTTGATCGCCAGCACCGGGACCCGGACGAAGCCCAGCTTCTCGTACAGGCCGATGGCCGCGGCGTTGTCGTGCGCGACGGACAGGTCCATGTAGGCGCGGCCCGCGCTGCGGAAGCGCTCCGCCAGCGCGCGGGTGAGGGCCGCGCCGATGCCGGGCAGCCCGGCCGCCGGGTCGACGGCCAGGGTCCACAGGCTCGACCCCTGCTCGGGATCGTCGAACAGCAACTCGTGGTCGACGCCGGTGACGGTGCCCACCACGGCGCCGTCCGTATCGCGCACGGCCAGCAGGTAGGTCACCGCGGGGACATTGAGGTGGTTGTTCCAGATCACGTCGACGCCGGCCGGGACCATCCCGCACCGCACGTAGACGCGGTTCATCGCGTCGGCGTCGACCGGGTCGTTCAGCGTGCGCACGGTCACGCCGACCGGCGCCGGGTCCTCCGTCTTCTTCGCGTCGGCGAAGCGCAGCCGATAGGTGTGGCTGGGGTCGATGAACAGCTCGGTCGGCGCTTCGGCGACGACCACGTGGGATTCGCGGGCGTAGATGCAGATGTCGCGGCGACCGGGCCCCTCCCGGCGCAGCGCCTCGACCAGTTGGCGGGCGTCGGCGAAGGTCTGGCCGAAAATCAGCCGGCCCCAGCCCAATTCGAGCTCGACATCCTTGGCCATCGCCTCCACCAGCTCCGGCGGCGAGGCGTCGTGCAGGCCCATCGTGATCGCCTCGGTGTGGTCGCCAGAGGGATCGGTTTCGGTCATGCCACCGGACCCGTGATGCCGTGCCGCTGCAGCCACAGTTCGAGCAGGGCGATCTGCCAGAGCTCGTTGCCGCGCAGCGGGGTCAGCTTGCCGTTGGGGTCGGCCAGGAGCGCGTCGAGCGCCTCGGTGCGAAACAGGCCGCGCTCCTTGGCCACCGGCGCGTAGAGGGCGTCGCGCACCATGTCGAGGTAGGGCCCCTCGAGGTGGGTCAGCGCCGGAACCGGGAAGTAACCCTTGGGCCGGTCGATGACCTCCGATGGAATCACCCGTCGCGCGGCCTGTTTGAGGACGCCCTTGCCCTCGTGGGCGATCTTCAGCTCCGGCGGGCAGGTCGCCGCCAGCTCCACGAGCTCGTGGTCGAGGAACGGGACCCGACCCTCCAGGCCCCAGGCCATGGTCATGTTGTCGACCCGTTTCACCGGGTCATCCACCAGCATGACGGTGGTGTCCAGCCGCAGCGCGCGATCGACGCCCGTCTCGGCGCCGGCGCGCGCGAAGTGCTCTGTGACGAAGCGCTCGCTGGGGTCATTCGGGGCCATGATGCCCGGGCCCAGCAGACCCGCCATTTCGGCGGAATCGCGGTCGAAGAACGCGCCGCGGTACTCGGCGACCGAGCCTTCCAGCGACGCCGCGGCCGGCGAGCCCATCGGCGGGTACCAGTGGTAGCCGGCGAACACCTCGTCGGCGCCCTGGCCGGACTGCACGACCTTCACGTGCCGCGCCACTTCCTGGCTGAGCAGGTAGAAGGCGACGCAGTCGTGGCTGACCATCGGCTCGCTCATCGCGCCGATCGCCCCGTCGAGCGCGGGCAGCATCCGCTCGGTTCCGATGCGGATCTGGTGGTGGTCGGTTTCGAAGCGCCGGGCGATGATGTCCGACCACCGGAACTCGTCGCCCTCGACGCCACCGGCCGACTCGAAGCCGATGGAGAAGGTCATCAGGCCGTGCTGGCCGGCCTCGGCGAGCAGGCCCACGATCAGGCTGGAGTCGACACCGCCGGACAACAGGCAGCCGACCGGCACGTCGGCGACCAACCGGCGCTTGACCGCGACGCGGAGCGCGTCCAGCACCGCCTCTTCCCAGTCGGTTTCCGACCAGGCGGCGCGGTCGTCGTGCCGGGTGAAGTCGGGGGTCCAGTAGGTGGTGATGGTGCGCCGGCCGTCGGGCTCGATCGCGACGAGCGACGCGGGCGGCACCTTGCGGACCCCGCGCAGGATGGTCAGCGGCGCCGGGACCACCGAGTGGAAGGTCATGTAGTGGTGCAGGGCGACCGGGTCGATGCGGGTGTCCACGCCGCCGCCGGCCAACAGCGCCGGCAGGGCCGAGGCGAACCGGATCCGGTGGCTGTCCTCGGTCAGGTAGAGCGGCTTGATCCCCAGCCGGTCCCGGCCCAGCAGCACCCGGCCGGTGTCGCGCTCGACGATGGCGAAGGCGAACATGCCGTGCAGGTGGCTGACGAAGTCATCGCCCCAATGCCGGTAGGCCTTGATGAGGACCTCGGTGTCGCTGTGCGAGAAGAACCGGTAGCCGTGTCCGGTGAGTTCGCGGCGCAACTCCTTGTAGTTGTAGATGCAGCCGTTGAAGGCGATGGCCAGGCCCAGCTCCGAGTCGACCATCGGCTGGGCGCCGGCCTCGCTGAGATCGATGATCTTGAGCCGACGATGACCGAGCGCGACGCGCCCCTGTGACCAGGTGCCGGACGCGTCCGGGCCCCTCCGGGTCATCACGGCGGCCATTGCGGACACCGCTGCTACGTCGGGCACCCGCCCGTCGAGCCTTACCTCCCCGGTGACTCCGCACACTCCTTGGACCATACCGAAGGCGGTTGCCGCGCGCCCGAACGGCCACTGTGAAATGCGTCGTCGCGGGCTGCGGGGCGCCTTGGGAGGTGAAACCGCCGCCGGCCCTCGGTTCCCGAGCAAACAAGCGCACCGGAGAACCGCTTTTTGGTTGCGACGCTCCCCCGCCTGTTAATTGTTGGTTGCGCTCTGCTCTCGTGTTTCGCCCCGCGCGCACCGCCATTCGCATCCGCCCGGTCGCATGGTTCGATGGTGACGAGATTGAAGATGTTGTAAGACAACCGGTTTCGGTGGGATTCCCGCGGCGACCGCTCGGCGCGTTGTGGCGACGACCCTGACTTCAGGGCCGGTTCGTGTGAGGTGGTGGGCTCAGCGGCGCCGAGAAAGATGCGCCGGTTCTGGTTACGGTGCAGCCACCCTGATGACACCCCGTCGTCACTTTGAGGAAGTCCGTGAGAGCCGAATGAATGCGCATGCCGGGATGTGGCGGGCGGTCGGTGCGGCGGCCGCGGGGGCCGCAGTGTATTTCGCCGCGCCCGCTTCGGCCGATCAAATCGACGATTCATTCCTCGCGGAGATTCAGCGGAACGGGATCGTCTTCACCGATCGTGGGGCCGCGATCACGGCGGGGCACAACATGTGCGCCGGACTCGACAAGGGCAAGTCGCCAACCTCGTTGGTGCTCAACGTCGTACGGGCCACCGACCTGTCGGCACACGAGGCCGGCTACCTGCTCGGCGCTTCCGTGGCCTCGTATTGTCCCCAGCACCGGGCCACCATCGGCAATTAGCGCGGCCCGGTCACCCGGCGCGCTCGCCGGGCAGCTTGTCGTCCCGAGCGCCATGCTGACCGCCGTGGGCCAGTTCGAGCCGGCGTTCCGCGAGGACCAGCAGATGCCTGAGCCGTTGGCCGTACAGGCCCACCGATTCCGCGGTCAGCATGTCGTCGTGGCCGCAGTCGATCGAGTAGGTGAGGATCTCACCGGAGACATGGGGCCGCCAGGACCGCGACAGGAACGCGCCGCGCTCGGCGTCGTCCCGCGCTGCGGAGACGACGGTGATGTCCCCGTTGAAGACCCGCGGGCGGTGGGACCGGTACCGCTCGACGTTCTTACGCAGGTTGTGGGTGAGCAGTTCGAAAAGCCGCTGGGATGACGAGGTCTCGGCCATCACCTGTTGCTCACCCAGGTCGTCGTCCGGCGAGGCGACGCCGTCGTCGATGGCGGGTTGGGCGTCGAGCAGGATCAGGCGGGCGACGACGCATCCGCGGCGCTGGAGTTCGACCGCGAGTTCGTGGGCGACGACGCCGCCGAACGACCAGCCGAGCAGGTTGTAGGGCCCGGCCGGGTACGCCTCCTGCACTCGATCGGCGTAGGTCTTTGCCATCTCCCGGATCGACCGGGGGTCGGCCTCGCGCTCGACCTGTTGGATCCCGATGATCGGGCAGTCCAGGTAGGTGCCGAGGACCTGATACGGCCAACTGACGCCGCCCGCGGGATGGATGCAGAACACCGGAACGCCTGCGCCCTGCTTCAAGGTCTGCACCGGGACGATCTCGTCGTCGGCGGCCGTGTCCGTGCCCAGGCGCCGGCTCAGGTCCCGCACCGTGGGCGCGTCGAACAGGGTGCGCACCGCCAGGTCGACGGCCAGCGCGCTGTTTACCGTGGCGATCAACCGCATCGCGGAGATGCTGTCGCCGCCCAGGTCGAAGAAGGAGTCGTCGACGCCGACCCGCTCGACACCGAGCACCCGGGCGAAGATGCCGGCGAGGATCTCCTCGCTGGCGCTGGACGGGGCCCGGTAGCCGCGGCCGCTGTACTCCGGTGCGGGCAGGGCGCGGGTGTCCAGCTTGCCGTTGGGGGTGAGCGGCAGCGCGTCGAGCGCGAGCACGGCCGCCGGGACCATGTAGACCGGGAGCCGTCCCGCGAGCGCGGTGCGCGCCTCGGCCGGGTCGGCCGTTCCGGTGACGTACCCGACCAGCCGTTTGTCGCCGGGGCGGTCCTCGCGCGCGATCACCGCCGCCTGGTCGACGCCGTCGAGCCGGGCCAGCGCGGCCTGGACCTCGCCCAGTTCGATGCGGTACCCGCGGATCTTCACCTGCTCGTCGGCGCGGCCGACGTACACCAGCTGACCGTCGGCGCCCCAGAGCACCAGGTCGCCGGTGCGGTACATCCGTGTCCCGGGCCCACCGAACGGGCACGCCACGAATCGCGACCCGGTCAGGCCCGACCGCCCGGCGTAGCCGGTGGCCACGCCCGTGCCGGCCACGTACAGCTCGCCGACCACCCCGGGCGCCACCGGGCGCAGCCAGGCGTCGAGTGCGAACAATCCCGCGCCCGCCACCGGCGAACCGATCGGCGGTGGCCCCGAGCCCGCCGCGAGCGGCGCGCTGATGGCCACGCACATCGTGGTCTCCGTCGGGCCGTAGGCGTTGACCATCACCCGGCCCGGTGCCCAGCGATCGACCACCTCGGCCGGGCAGGCCTCGCCGGCCATCACCAGCGCCACCGATTCCAGCCCCGCCGGATCCAGTGTCGCCACCGCCGACGGCGTCTGGGTCAGCACGGTGACCCCTTCCTCGATCAGCAACGCGCGGAAGTCATCCGGCGAGCGCACCACCGACTCGGGCACCACCACCACGCGCCCTCCGCGCAGCAGCGGCGCGAAGATCTCCCACACCGACACGTCGAAGGCATAGGAGTGGCACTGCGTCCATACGCCGGGGTTGGGCAGGCCGGCGTCTAGCGAGCCGATCAGCCCGGTCACGTTGCGATGCGTGACCGCCACGCCCTTGGGCACCCCGGTGGTGCCCGAGGTGTAGATCACGTAGGCGACGTCATCGGCCGCGGGCGCCGGCGGCGGGGTGGGCGGATAGCCGTCGATCGACGGGTCCTCGATGTCGACGACCCGCACGTCGCGCTCGTCCAGCCGCGACCGCAATCCCCCGGTGGTGACCGCGGCGACCGGCGCCGCGTCCGCAAGCATGAATCGGATCCGCGCGCCCGGGGCGGCCGGGTCGATCGGCAGGTATGCCGCGCCCGTCTTGAGCACCGCCAGGATCGCCACGATCGCCTGGGCCGAACGCGAGAAGAGCAGGGCCACAGACTGTCCCGGCCCGGCGCCCTCGGCGATGAGCAGGCGCGCCAACCGGTTCGAGGCCTCGTCCAGTTCCCGGTAGCTCATGGACAGGTCGTCCCAGCCGATCGCCACGGCGTCCGGCTGGTGTGCCGCGTGCGCGGCGAACAGGTCCACGATCGACGCGGCGGCCGGCACCGGCCGGGTGAGGGCGGCCCGGTTGCCGAGCGCGTCCAGGTGGGCCCGCTCCGGTGAGTCGAGCAGGTCCAGCGCAGACAGCCGCCGGGTGGGGTCGGTGGTCATGGCCACCAGCACCCGCTCCAGCCGCTTGGTCAGCGCGTCGATGGTGTGGGCGTCGAAGACGCCGGCGTCGTACTCCACGCGGAGGCCGAGCCGGTCCCCGGCCAGCGCGGCCTGGATCGTCAGCGGGTAGTGATTGCGTTCGAAGACGTTGAAGTCGGTGATGGACAGCTGGTGGTTGACCGCCATCGCGGACGTTTCCAGCGGATAGTTCTCGTAGGCGAACAGCGTGTCGAAGAGCTTGTCGTGACCGGTCATTCGGTGGATCTCGCTCAGCGACAGGTGCTCGTGCTCCAAGGTGTCGTTGTGTGCGCGCTGCAGCTGCTCGAGCAGGTCCGCGGTGCTGGTGGCCGGGGTGAGGCGGGCGCGCACCGGGATCGTGTTGATCAACAGGCCCACCATCGACTCGGCGCCGACCACGTCGGCCGAGCGGCCGGAGACCGTGGTGCCGAATGCGACGTCGAAGTTGCCCGTCAGCCAGGTCAGCAGTTGCGCCCACGCGGCCTGCAGCACCGTACTGACGGTGCTCTGGCAGGACCGGGCCAGCTCGCCGAGCGCGCGGGTGGTCTCGGCCGACACCGAGAATGTCGCAAGACCCCGGGCGCCCAGCTCCAACTGGTGCGGCGGCCCGACCAGCGTCGGGGTGTCGAAGCCGGCGAGCACCTCGCCCCACGCCGCCCGGGCGGCGCCGAGGTCGCGATCGGCCAGCCACGTGACGAATCGGCGATACGGCGCCGGCGGGCCCAGCCGCTGTCCGGTGAGGCCGGCGAACGTCTCGTTCACCAGGATCGGCACGGACCAGCCGTCGAGCACGATGTGGTGAATGGTGAGTACCAGCCGGTGGCGGTCTCGGGCGGTGCGGATCATCGCGACCCGGAAGGCCGGCTGGTCGGCCAGGTCGTAGACGGCGGCGCGTTCGGCGGCGCAGAGCTCGCCGACCCGCTCGTCGGTGGCGTCGCCGACGTCGAGCTCGACGTAGCGCCACGCCATCGCCGGTTTCGCGGGAATGACCTGTATCGCCTCGTCGAACTCCTCGGAGAATCGGGCGACCAGGTGCGGGTGCCGGTCCACCACCGTCTGGACCGCGGCGCGCAGCCGGTCGGGGTCGAGCGGGCCGCTCACGCTCATGTCCAGCTGCACCACATACAGGTCGTCCTCGCGGGCCCGGGTGGTGGTGGCGTGGAAGAGCAGCCCCTGCTGCAGCGGGGTCAGCGGCAGCACGTCGGCGACCGGGTTGCGCCGCTCGAGCTCGTCGATCTGCTGCTGGGCCAGCCGGGCGGGCAGGATGTCCGACGGGGTCAGCCCGCCGCCCCCGGCTCGCACGTGGGCGCAGATGCCGGTCAGCGCCTCGAACCAGAGCCGGCTCAGCCTGGTGACCTGTTCGCGGTCCAGGGCCGACGGCGCCCACGTCCAGTTGGCGTGCAGCCGCGGGCCGGCCTCGGTGTCGGCGGTGCCCGCGTTGAGGTCCACGGTGTGCATCAGCGGCATCGGCACCGCCGTGCTGGTGCCGGTGATCGCCGAGCCGTCCCGCGCGACCCGCCACAGCTCGTCGGACATCTCGGCCGCCGCCCCGCCCAACCGGCCCAGGTAGTTGAAGCCGATCGTCGGGTCGGAGCCGTCCAGGTCGACCTCTGCGTTCAGGTAGCGCAGCAGCCCGTAGGTGAGCGGGTCGGGCAGCGCCCGCAACTGTTCCTTGGCACGCTTGAGCACCGCGCCCAGCGCGGGAGCTCCGGAAAGCACTTGCGCCCAAGGCAATTCGTCTATCGCCAACGACACCGGGTACTTGGTGGTGAACCAGCCGACGGTGCGCGAAAGGTCCGCGCCGGCGGCGAGCTCCTCGTGGCGCCCGTGGCCCTCGACGTCGATGCCCACCGGGGCTCCGTCGCTGCCCAGGAACTGCGCCCACGCCAGCGCGTAGCCGATCAGCAGGATGTCGTTGACCCCGGCGTGGAACGCCGCCGGCGCCTCGCCGAGCAGGATGCGGGTGGTCCCCACGTCGAGTTCCACCGCCAGGTGCTCGGCGGTCTCGTAGGTGTCGGTCTCGGGCCGGACCGGGGGCAGCGCGGGCGGCGTCGCCGCGATCCGCCGCCAGGCGTCGGCCCGCCCGATCACGGTCGGGGCGTACGCGTGCTCGCTCAGCAGCGCGGCCCAGCGGGCGAACGACGTGCCGCCCGGCGGCAACGCCACCTGCTGCCCGGCGCGACGCTGGGCCCACGCGATATTCAAGTCCTCCAACAGGATTCGCCAGGACACGCCGTCGACGGCCAGGTGGTGGATGATCAGCACCAGCTGGCGGGTCGAGGTGACCCACAGCGCGCTCACCATCACCCCGTCGGCCGGGTCCAGCCGGGACCGCGCCGCCACCACCGCCGCATCGGACAGCGCGTCGACCGTGCGCAGGCGGTCGGCGGCGTCCACCGCTCCCGCCTCGGGCACCGTCAACGACCAGTCGTCGCCGACTCGCAGCCGCAGCATGGCGTGCCGGTCCAGCAGCGCCTGCAGCACCGCCACCACGTCGGCCTCGGTGACGCCGGCGGGCGCCTCGAGGACCATCGTCTGATTGAACTGGTCGACGGGACCGTTCACGGCCTGCAGCCACCGCATGATCGGGGTCGCCGGCAGTTCCCCTGTGCCCTCGTCGGTCTCACCGGCGTCGCCGTCGGCCGCCGCGACCACGCGGGCCAGCCGGGAGATGGTCTTCTCGACGAAGATGTCGCGCGTGCGGCAGGCCAGGCCCGCGGCGCGCGCCCGGGTGACCACCTGCATCGACGAGATGCTGTCGCCGCCCAGGTCGAAGAAGGAGTCGTCGACGCCGACCCGCTCGACGCCGAGCACCTGGGCGTAGATGCCGGCCAGGGTCTCCTCGACCGGGGTGCTCGGGGCGCGGTAGCGGTCGGCGTCGGAGTATTCGGGCGCGGGCAGGGCGCGGGCGTCGAGCTTGCCGTTGGGGGTCAGCGTCAGCGCGTCGACCGCCACGACGGCGACCGGGACCATGTAGGCGGGCAGCCGATCGGCAAGGCGGGCGCGCAGGTCGGCGGGGTCCGCCGCCCCGGTGACGTAACCGACGAGGCGCTTATCGCCGGGCCGGTCCTCGCGGGCGACGACGGCCGCCTGCCGCACCCCCGGAAGCTCGGCCAGCGCCGCCCGGATTTCGCCGAGCTCGATGCGGTAGCCGCGAATCTTGACCTGTTCGTCGGCGCGCCCCAGGTACTGCAGCTGCCCGTCGGCGCCCCAGCGGACCAGGTCGCCGGTGCGGTACATGCGCGCCCCGGGGCCGCCGAACGGGCAGGCGACGAACCGCGACGCCGTCAGCCCCGCCCGTCGCCAGTAGCCGCGGGCGAGGCCGGCGCCGGCCACGTACAACTCGCCGACCACGCCGGGGGGCACCGGCCGCAGGAATTCGTCGAGCACGAACAGCGCCGCCCCGGCCACCGGGGAGCCGATCGGGACGACGGCGGATCCGGGGGTCAGGGGTGCGCTGATCGCCGCGTACACCGTGGCCTCGGTAGGCCCGTAGGCGTTGATCATCACGCGGTCGCGCGCCCACCGGTCGACCAGCTCGGCCGGGCAGGCCTCGCCGGCCACCACCAGCGCCGCGGACTCCAGCCCGCGTGGGTCCAACACCGTTGCCGCAGAGGGGGTTTGGCTCAGCACGCTGACTCCCTCGGCGACGACGAGTGCGTGCAGGTCCTCCGGGGATCGGACCACGGCGTCGGGGACCACCACCAGGCGCCCGCCGCGCAGCAGCGCGCCGAAGATCTCCCACACCGACACGTCGAAGCCGTAGGAGTGCCACTGCGACCACACCCCGCCGTCGGGCAGGACCGCGTCCACGGACGCCATCAGCCGGATCACGTTGCGGTGGCTCACCGCAACGCCTTTGGGCACACCGGTGGTACCCGAGGTGTAGATGAGGTAGGCGATGTCCTCCGCGCTGGGCGCCGGCAACGCGGTGGCGGGCTGGGCGTCGACGGCGGGGTCGTCCACGTCGATGACCGGCACGTCGTGGTCGTCCAGGCGGGCGGCCAGTTCGGTGGTGGTGAGCGCCGCGACCGGCGCGGCGTCGGCGAGCATGAGGCCGATCCGGGCCGCGGGGTGCGCGGGATCGATCGGCAGGTAGGCGGCGCCGGTCTTGAGCACCGCGAGGATCGCCACGATCGCCTCGGCCGAGCGGTGGAACAGCAGCGCCACGCATCGTCCCGGCCCGGCGCCGCGGCCGGCCAGCACATGGGCCAACCGGTTGGCGGCCCGGTCGAGCTCGCCATAGCTCCACGACGAGCCGGCGCAGCTGAGCGCCAACGCATCCGGTGTGCGCGCGACCTGGGCGGCGAACGCCTCGGGAATCGACGCGGGCACGGGGTCCGGCGCGGTGAGCGCCGCCCGGTGGCCGATCTCGTCCAGCCGGGCGTGTTCGCCCGCGTCCAGCAGGTCGACCGATGACACCGACCGGGTCGGTTCGGTGGTCATCGTCGCGAGCACCCGCTGCAGGCGTCCGACCAGCGTCTCGACGCTGTCGGCGTCGAACACGTCGGTACGGAACTCGACCCGCCCGCCGATTCCGGCGGGCTCGTTCGCCTCGGTCCAGCGCTCGGCGAGCGAGAACGTCAGGTCCATGCGGGCGACCTGGGTGTCCAACGGGATCGAGCTGACCCGGACGTCGCCCAGCGCCAGTCCGGTCGCGGGGTCACCGTCCTGGCCGCCGAAGTTCTGCCAGGCCAGCATCAACTGGATCAGCGGGTGATGGGTCAGGCTCCGGGTCGGGTTGACCCGCTCCACCAGCACCTCGAAGGGCACGTCCTGATGCTCGAAGGCCTCCAGGCTGCGTGTCCGCACCCGGTCCAACAGCTCGGCGAAAGTGGGGTCGCCGCCTAGCTCTTTCAGGTCGACCCGCAGGACCAGGGTGTTGACGAAGAAGCCGACCAGGTGGTCGAGGGCGGGGTCGCGGCGCCCGGCGATCGGGAAGCCCACCGCCACATCGCTGTTCGCGCTGACCTTGGACAGCAGCACCGCCAGGGCGGCCTGCACCACCATGAAGCTGGTCGCGTTGTGTTCGCGGGCGACCGCCGTGATCTGCTGCTGCAAGTCGGCCGGCCAGTCGATCGGAACGGTCGCGCCCCGCTGGTCGGCGACCTCGGGATAGGGCCGATCGGTGGGCAGCTGCAGCCGCTCCGGCATGCCGGCCAGGGTCTCTTCCCAGTAGGCCAGCTGACCGGCGATGCGGCTGTCGCGATCCTTCAGGTCGCCGAACTGGTCGCGCTGCCAGAGGGTGTAATCGACGTATTGGACCGGCAATTCGGGCCAGCGGGGCGCTTCGCCCGCGCACCGGCTGGCGTACGCGACGCCCAGGTCGGCGGTGAGCGGCCGCAGCGACCACCCGTCGGCGGCGATGTGGTGCACGACGGCGACCAGCACGTGTTCGTCGTCGGCGACGCGGAACAGCCAGGCCCGCAGCGGGATATCGGTCGACAGGTCAAAGGTGTCACGGGCCGCGGCCTTGACGGCCTCGTCCAGCCGGCTCGCCGGCCAGCCGCCGGCGTCGACGACGTGCCAGCCGAAGTCGGCTCGCTCGGCGGGGATGACCACCTGCTGCGGTGTTCCGTCGGGTGCGGTGAAGACGGTCCGCAGGCTCTCGTGGCGGCCCACCACGTCGGCCAGGGCCGCTCCGAGCGCCTGGGCGTCGAGCGGGCCACGCAACCGCATGGCTGCCGCCATGTTGTAAACCGGTGAGGGGCCTTGCAATTGGTCGAGGAACCATAGCCGGCTCTGCGCGAAGGACAGCGGGACCACCGCGGGCCGTGGGCCGGCCACCAACGGCTCGAGCCCCCCGGCGCCCTCACCGATGCGGAGTGCCAGCTGTGCGACGGTGGGGGCCTCGAATACGGCGCGCACCGAGAGGTATTCGTCTAGGTCGGTGTTGACGGCGGCGATCAGCCGCATCGCCGAGATGCTGTCTCCCCCGAGGTCGAAGAACGATTGGTCCATGCCGACGCGGTCGACGCCGAGCACCTGCGCGTAGATGCCGGCCAGGATCTCCTCGGCGGGATTGGTCGGGGCCCGGTAACCCGAGGCCGTGTATTCCGGCGCCGGGAGCGCGCGGGTGTCGAGTTTGCCGTTGACCGTGACGGGCAGCGCCTCGAGCACCACGATCGCGGCCGGGACCATGTAGCCCGGCAGCCGCTCGGCCAGCGCGGTGCGGAGTTCGGTGGGGTCGGCGGTGCCGGTGAGGTAGCCCACGAGGCGTTTGTCGCCGGGGCGGTCCTCGCGCACGACGACCACCGCT
>NZ_LZJJ01000198.1:0-14208 GCF_001667625.1 Mycobacterium sp. E1715 | reverse complement strand
ATACACAGGAATGGATTTGAACGCACTCTGATCCAGTGCCGCCCAACTGGCCGCAGCGCCTTTGGGATCGAAGGCGAACCGGCTCGGGTCAAGCTGGTCCTGCAATTCGGCAATGCCGACTGCGCTCTTGAAGATTCCCTCACCGGCATCCGCGGTGAGGGCGAAGTCATCCGCCACGAACTTGCCGACGGTCTCGCCCAGAAATTCGACCAGCTGCCCGCGCACGTAGGTTTTCAGGTCGCCGACCAGACCGTCGATGATCTGCATCCCCGTTTTGATGACGTGCTCGCGGGCCTGCGCTTCCCGCTTCATGTTGTCCAGGACGTCGTTGATGTCCCGCACGATCTTCTCCAGCTCATCGGCCGCATCGCCTTCGAAAATCAACATCACGTCATGGGCAAGGTTGGTCAGGCCTGCCAGGCGGCCCAAGAGATCCCGAATCTTGTCCTGTGCGTTCTCCACAACGTTCGCGAATTCGTCCAGAGCGTTTGCCAGGTCGTCGCACCGACCGGCCAGCTTCTCCAATTTGCTGCCCAGTTCGGACAACACCTGCTGCACCAATTGAGCTTCGGGGACCTGCTGCCCGGCGACCACCGACTTCGGACCGTCAAGCCCGTGCCCCACCGCACGAAGTGCATCGCCGAAGCCTCGCCAACATCCGGCAGCCGCGTGCATTCCGACCCCGTTGCCGTTGGGCCAGACGTCGTCGACCAGCGCCTCCACCACGGCCCACAGCAGCGGTTGAGCGACCCCGGCGCCCACGGTCCCGGGGCGGCCCGGAGGCGGGAAGTCCTGCGGTTGCGCGGGCGTCGGCAGCATGTGGCCGCTCCTTCGGACATTGGATGCCGCCTCGGCCCGCGAGTAATTGGACGCGCACAGCTGCACCTTGGCCCCCAGGTACCTGCACGCGAAGATGCCGGCCGCCGCTCCGTTCAGCAGCGACTGGGCCGCATTCTGATACCCCAACCCGAACATTAACCCGGCCGCATCCTGGCCGCTGTTGATCCCGAAGCCCGCGGTGAGCGGTCCCAATGCTGCCGCCAAGCCCTCGCCGACAGCATCCACGGCGCTCCCCGCGACGAACATCGCCTCGGGATCAACCACCAACGGAGCCACGCGCGAATTCTCGCCGGAACCGCGCGCGGCCGCTATTCACCCAATGATGGCTTGGAAAAGCTAGCGAGGATCTCTGCAAAGCCGCAACTCATTTATCAACAGCCCGCGCGGCCAGCGTGATGCGGTGCCGTCCGACCGGCACCGCCACGGTCGGTTCGGCCGGTTGGCCGTCGAGGTGAACGCTGACCCCGGCGGGCAGGCCGCTCAGCGTGATCCGCGCGGCGGTGTCGGTGGCCATCATGATGGTCGACGCCGGCAACGCGGCCAGGCCGGCGCGCTGCACATCCACCGTGATTGCGGCGACGCCAGTGAGCCGCAGCGTGAGATACGGCAGCGGACTCACGGGCGGGCCTACCCGCCAGTCCAATTCGCTGTACACGCCCGGGGTCGGGTCGAAGTTCAGCATGAACCCGCGATGGTGCCGAACGGTGTGTGTCGGGTCAGGGCGCGCATACGAACGCGCGTCGACTTCGGCGATGGCCCCGCGCCGCGCCGTCACCGCAGGGTCCGCGGCCAGGCCGGACAACCACCAGACCCGATGCGGCCCGATGCCCAGGTCGTCGCGCACCAATTGCGGGTGCCAGGCGAACGTGATGTGCCCCGGATCGGCCTGGCGCAGGCCGGTTTCCATGTGGGCGATCGGGTCTTCGAACTTGTCCTGCAACACCCAGGCGAGGTGATCCTCGAGCGGATACACCGTGAAGCGATGTCGGTAGCCCAGCCGATCGAGTTCGAGGGCCTGCTCGGCGGCCGACGGGAACGGCACCAGCTCGTCGACCAACCCGTGCGCGATCACATAGGGCAGCCAGCGTGCGTTGACCAGCAGCTTCCACGTGTCGCCCTCGCGGGCACAGGGCGAGTCCGGGTCGAGGTCGGCCGGGATGTCGACGTCGGGAAGTAGCCGCACCCCGCACGTCGGCGGGCCGGCAAGGACGACCGCCTGCGAAAACACCTGCGGGTAGGTCAATCCCAGCTTGTAAGCCGCGTAGCCGCCCATCGAGTAGCCGGAGATCACCGTGCGATTGGGATCGGTGCCCAGTTGTTCGGCGACGCGCGCCCACACTTCCCAGACATCCAGTTCTCCGGTGTCGAAGTACCACGTCGACGGGCCACGGGCCAGCGGCGTGATCACCACCGAGTCGCGCCCCTCGCACACCTCGTGCAGCAGGCGGGGGTCGATCGCGGCGAATTGGCTCTGCCCCAGCGCCAGCGAATGCAGCAGCAGGGTCAACGGCAGCGTCCGGCCCGGCTTGAAACTCGATGGCAGGCATACCGAATACGGCTGCACCCGACCGAGGAACTGCGGCTTGGTGCTCAAGATGTCGTCGGCGGCCCACCCTTGTTCCAAGCCCTGACCCAGCTCGATCGAGGACACGTACCACCGGGTCGACGGCCCGGTGATCACCGGCTCGGGCTCGGTCTCGCCGGCTGCCAACCGATCCCACTCCACGGTCAGGGCGAACTTCGACACGTCGCCATGGGTCAGCGCGTCGGCCTGGGCGGCATCCGACCAGAAATTCAGGTGCGGCGCCTCCTGCTCGGTCGTGCGAAACGCGACGTTATAGACGTTTGGTTGCCCGGGCAGCGCGCCATGCTCGGCCGGCACGTCGGCGAACCCGTCGCCCGCCGCGTTGGCCAGCCCCGCTGCCAGCCGCACCGTCCAGCTGCCGGCGGGCTCCAGCACGGCCCGCGGCACCTGCGCGATAAACGATCGGGACCCCATGTCGACGCTGTGTTGCACCGGCGTCGTGGACCGGGTGGTCAGGTCGATCAGCGCGGCTCCGCTACCGGAAACCAGCAGGGCCATGTCGATCCCGGGCGAGCGCACCCCGGCCCCCGCGGGCCACTGCTCCGGCGCGCTGCGGGCGGGACCGGTGTCGAAAGTGAACAGGGCGATGGGGACCGACGCGTCCAACAATGTGTTCCAGTCGATCCGCCACCACGTGTGGGTCGCGGTGAGCCCCACCGCCACACGGAAGATATCTGCGCCGTTGCGGGCCGCCGGGCCGTCGGGATAGATGTAGGTGCCGCGCGGCGGCGCCTGCACTTTCAGGTCACCGATCGGCAGGCCGGTCGCCCCGTGGTCGTCGTACAGAAAGTCGGTCCAGAACAGGGCACCGCCGGCCAACCGGCCCGCGCCGCACGTGCGCGGAAACTCTTCCCCGAACGGCCATCCCGACGGCACCGGTAGTTGCGGCTCTGGGCGCAGCGCCGCCGGCGGCACCCCCTCGGGCATGCCGTCGACCACGACGAGCTCAGCTGCCGGTGCCGGTGCCGTCGCGGCGGGATGGACCAGCGTGTCGGCGATGTGGCGTGCGATGCGGATCGGGAGGAGAGTCAAATCCAGAAGTGACATCAAGCCCCAACGTACGCGCCGGTGCGCCTCGGCTGCTACGGCACCGGCACCACGATGAGCTCGTGCGGCCGGTTGTTGACGGGCAGGGCGCCGTCTTCGGTCACGACGACGATGTCCTCGATGCGGGCGCCCCACCGGCCCGGAAAATAGATCCCGGGCTCGATCGAGAAGGCCATGCCCGCGGCCAGCGGCAGGTTGTTGCCCGCGACGATGTAGGGCTCCTCGTGCACCGATAACCCGATGCCGTGGCCGGTGCGGTGCACGAACACCTCCCCGAGTCCGGCGGCAGCAAGCACATCGCGCGCCGCCGCGTCGACCTGTTCGGCCGTCACGCCCGGGCGCACCGCATCCACGGCCGCCAGTTGTGCCCGATGCAGCACCGAATAATGTTGTGCTACTTCAGGATTTGGCTCACCGATGCTGTAGGTGCGGGTCGAGTCGGAATGATAACCCGGCTCGTAGGCGCCGCCGATATCGACGACGACGATGTCACCCACCTGCAGTTCGCGGTCCGAGTAGCCATGGTGGGGGTCCGCGCCGTGCGGACCGGAGCCGACGATGATGAACGCCACCTCCGAATGGCCCTCGGCGACAATCGCTTCCGCGATGTCGGCGGCCACGTCGGCCTCGGTGCGGCCGGGGACCAGAAACTCCGGCACCCTAGCGTGCACGCGGTCGATGGCCGCGCCGGCTTTGCGCAGCGCATCGATCTCGCATTCCTCCTTGACCATCCGCAGCGTCCGCATCACGCCGGTGGCCAGGATCGGCAATACCCCCAGGACACCGGCCAGCGGCAGCAGGTGCAGCGCCGGCATGGAGTCGGTGACGGCGGTCGCGGCGGGAGCACCCCCCAACGCGGCGCCCACCAATTGGTAGGGGTCGTCCCCGTCGACCCAATCCCGCACCGCCAGACCCAATTCCGCGATCGCCGACCCCTTGAGCGACGCCAGCTCCAGCCGCGGCACCACCACCGTCGGATCCCCGGACGCCGGCAGCACCAGCGCGGTGAACCGCTCGAGCGTCTGGGCGCGCGACCCCACCAGGTAGCGCAGGTCGTACCCGGGGGTGATCACCAGCCCGGCCAAGCCCGCTTCGGCGGTCGCGGTGGCGGCCGAAGCCAGCCGGCGGGCATACACGCCGGCGTCGAACCGATGAGATTCCATGGCAGCCAGGCTAACCGCTGGGCCGAGCGTCGAGTCGTTGCGGCAATTCCCGCGCTGCGTCGACGACGGGTCGACATTCGGCGCCGTGAGACGATACCGGAATGCCCGCGGCCTCAGGTACTAGCGGCGACCCGCTACCCCCGGCTTCGCCGCGCTTGCGATCGCCGCTATTGCTGCTCGACGGGGCCAGCATGTGGTTCCGGTCGTATTTCGGGGTGCCGTCGTCGATCACCTCCCCCGACGGCCGGCCGGTCAACGCCGTCCGCGGATTCATCGACTCGATGGCCGTCGTGATCAGCCAGCAGCGTCCCAGCCGGCTGGTGGTCTGCCTGGACCTGGATTGGCGGCCGCAATTCCGGGTGGACCTCGTCCCGTCCTACAAGGCGCATCGAGTCGCGGAAGCCGAGCCCGAGGGCGAACCCGACGTCGAGGAGGTCCCCGACGATCTGACGCCGCAGATCGACATGATCATGGAGTTGCTGGACGCCTTCGGCATCCCGACGGCAGGCGCCGAAGGTTTCGAGGCCGACGATGTGCTCGGCACGCTGGCCGCCCGCGAACGCCACGACCCCGTGGTGGTGGTCAGCGGCGACCGCGACCTGCTGCAGGTGGTGTCCGACGATCCGGTGCCCGTCCGAGTCCTCTACCTGGGCCGGGGGCTGACCAAGGCCACCCTGTTTGGTCCGGCGGAGGTCGCCGAACACTACGGCGTGCCCGAACACCGGGCCGGCGCCGCCTACGCCGAGTTCGCGCTGATGCGCGGCGATCCCTCCGATGGCCTGCCGGGCGTCCCGGGTGTCGGGGAGAAGACGGCCGCGACCCTGCTGGCCCAGCACGGCTCGCTCGAACAGATCCTGGCGGCCGCCCACGATCCGAAATCGAAGATGGCCAAGGGTCTGCGCTCGAAACTGCTGGGCGCGACGGACTACATCGACGCCGCGGAACAAGTGGTCCGGGTGGCCACCGACGCACCCGTCAGCCTGTCGACCCCGACCGACGCCCTGCCGCTGGCGGCCGACGACCCGCACCGCACCGCGGAGCTGGCGACCCGACTGGGCGTCGGGTCGTCGATAGGGCGGTTGCAGAAAGCGCTCGACGCGCTGCCGGACTGACCGACTACTGCGGGCGGCCCACTTCGTAGGTGCCCTTGTTGTCCTGGAAGGTCACCGTCACGTGCTTGGGGGCTCCGTCGATGCTGACGTCGCAGTCGAACGTGGCGCCCTTTTTGACGGTCGGGTTCTGGCCGTGGTTGCACTTGACGTTTTGGACGTTCTTGGCGCCGTAACCGTTGGTTTCGTCGGAAAGGACCTGCTGCACACCCGCCTGCGCCTTATTCACGTCCAGCTTGGTGGTGACGAAGAACCCGGGCTGCCAGAAGCCGAGCACCAGCACGACGGCGATGAGCAGGAAGGCGATCACCCCGCCCACGCCGGCGATCACGGCGACCGACCGCTTCTTGGGCGGCTGCTGCTCATATGGCGCGTACTGCTGCGGGTACTGGCCCGGCTGCCCGTACTGCCCGGGCTGGCCATACTGGCCGGGCTGGCCATACTGGCCCGGCTGCCCGTACTGACCCGGCTGGCCGTACTGACCCGGCTGGCCGTACTGGCCGGGCTGCGCGTACTGGCCGGGCTGCGCGTAGCCGGGCTGCTGGGGGTATTGCTGCGGATACGCCTGTTCGGCCGGCTGCTGGTACTGCGGGTACTCGGCGGGCGGCGTGTATGCCGGGGCCTGCCACGTCGCCTCCTGGCCCGGCTGCTGCTGCCACGGCGAACCGACCTGGGTCGGTTCGGACGACTGATCGCTACCTTGGCCGGGCGGTTGCCACTGCTGCTCCGGTCCCTGCGGTCCGCTCATCGTCTCTCCTCAGCCCCTTAGTGTCTTGGCACGCACTCTCGGCGTTGTGATTGATTGGATCTACGGTAGCTTCGGCACAGCCTACCCGGCGTCAACAGCGACGACGCCGCGCCGAACGTCATTGATGGCGCGCTTGGCCGTGGCCCGCAACTCGGGATCGGGGGCGGCGTTGCGGACCTGGTCCAACAGATCCAGCACCTGGCGGCACCAGCGGACGAAATCACCCGCCAGCAGCGGCGAGCCGGCGCCGGCCGGGTCGACGGCCGCCAGGGCCGCGGCCAGGTCACCGGTCTTGGCCCAGCGATAGATGACGTTGACGAAGCCGTCGTCGGGTTCCCGGCTCGGCGCGATCCGATGGGTCTGCTCGTCGGAGCGCAACGCGTACGACAGCCGCGACGTTTGCTGCAACGCCTGTCGCACCCGCTGAGTGGGCGCCTCGGCGGCGAACGCCGCGCGCGGGCCTTCACCACCGCGGCTCTCGTACAGGACCGCCGAGACCACCGCCGCCAACTCGGGCGGTTTCAGATCGGCCCACGCGCCGGTCCGCAGGCACTCGGCGACCAGCAGATCGCTCTCGCTGTAGATGCGGGCCAGCAGCCGGCCGTCGTCGGTGACGTGGGGATCGGTCTCCGGGCCCTGGATGAAGCCGCGCTCGGTGAGCAGGCCGACGATCCGGTCGAAGGTCCGCGCCAGCGAATTGGTCGCGGCGGCAACCTTTTTCTCCAGCTGCGCGTTGTCCCGTTCGATGCGCAGATACCGCTCGGCCTGCCGGACTCGCGACTCCAGCCCGGCGCTGTTGTGCGACGGGTGCCGGCGCAGCTCCTCCCGCAACGAGGCCAGCTCCGGGTCGTGGAACGCCCCGTCGTGGTCGCCACGGCCGCCGCGGCGCCTGGCCGGAACGGCCAGCCCGGCCGCCGCCGACCGCAGCGCTGACGCCAGGTCACGCCGGACCCGCGGCTGGCGGTGCTCGACCCGCTTGGGCAATGGCATCGAGCCGACCGGAGCCGACGCGCCCGAGTAGTCGGCCGTGGAAATCCTTCCCGCCCAGCGGTTTTCCGTGAGCACCAACGGGCGCGGGTCATCGCCGTCGCGGGCCGATTCCAGCACCACCGCCAGCCCGCCGCGCCTGCCATGGGTGATGTTGATGATGTCGCCGCGCCGCAGCGCGGCCAGGGCGTCGCTGGCCGCCTGACGGCGCTGCAGACGCGACGCGCGGGACTGCGCGCGCTCCATCTCCGAAATGCGGGCGCGCAGCCGCGCGTAGTCGAGGATCGGGGCCTGCGGGCCGCCCAGCTCGGCGGCGATCTCGGCGAGCATCGCGTTGCCGCGCTCGATTCCGCGGACCAGGCCGACGACGGAGCGGTCGGCCTGATACTGGGCGAACGACTGCTCCAGCAGCCGGTGCGCCTGCTCGGGCCCCATCTGCTGCACCAGGTTGATCGTCATGTTGTACGACGGGGCGAACGAGCTGCGCAGCGGGAAGGTGCGGGTGGAGGCGAGGCCCGCCACGGCGGACGGCTCGGTGTTCTCGTCCGTGGGATTCCACAGGACCACCGCGTGACCCTCGACGTCGATGCCGCGCCGCCCGGCGCGGCCCGTCAGCTGCGTGTACTCCCCCGGTGTCAGCGGCATGTGCTGCTCGCCGTTGAACTTGACCAGCCGCTCGAGCACCACCGTGCGGGCGGGCATGTTGATGCCGAGCGCCAGCGTCTCGGTCGCAAACACCGCCTTGACCAGACCGGCGGTGAACAGCTCCTCGACGGTGTGCCGGAACACCGGCAGCATCCCGGCGTGGTGGGCCGCCAGGCCGCGCAGCAGCCCCTCCCGCCACTCGTAGTAACCGAGCACCGCCAGGTCGGCGTCGGCGAGATCGCCGCAGCGGTGGTCGATCACCTCGGCGACCTGCGCCCGTTCCTCCTCGGTGGTCAACCGGAGCGGCGAGTGCAGACACTGCTGGACGGCGGCGTCGCAGCCGGCTCGAGAGAACACGAACGTGATCGCCGGCAGCAGCCCCTCGGAGTCCAGCGTCGCGATCACGTCCGCCCGCCCCGGCGGCCGGTAGAACCGCGGCCGGCCGGTCGCACCGCGTCCACCGCGCCCGCGCCGCGGCTGCCAGTCCGACATCCGGTCGGCCTCCCGGCGATGCGCGATGTGGCGCACCAGGTCCGGGCTGACGCGCGCCTCGTGGCCGGCGACCGGCTGCCCGCCGGCTTCCGAGCTGCGGTAGTCGAAAAGGTCGAAGAGCCGCTTGCCCACCAACACGTGCTGCCACAACGGCACCGGCCGGTGCTCGTCGACCACCACGGTGGTATCGCCCCGCACCGTCTGGATCCAGCCGCCGAATTCCTCGGCGTTGCTCACCGTCGCCGACAGGCTGACCACCCGCACCTCGTCGGGCAGGTGCAGGATCACTTCCTCCCACACCGGGCCGCGCATCCGGTCGGCCAGGAAATGCACCTCATCCATCACGACGTAGGAAAGCCCTTGCAGCGCAGGCGAATCGGCGTAAAGCATGTTGCGCAGCACCTCGGTGGTCATCACCACCACGGGGGCGTCGGCATTCACCGACATGTCACCGGTCAGCAGGCCGATCCGGTCGCGGCCGTAGCGCGCGATCAGATCGGTGTGCTTCTGGTTGCTCAGCGCCTTGAGTGGCGTGGTGTAGAAGCACTTGCCGCCGGCGGCCAGCGCCAGGTGCACGGCGAACTCCCCCACCACCGTCTTGCCGGCGCCGGTCGGGGCGCACACCAGCACGCCGTGGCCTCGTTCCAGCGCCGCGCATGCGCGCTGCTGGAAACCGTCGAGCGCGAAGGGCAATTCGGCGGTGAACCGGGTCAGCTCGACGAGCTCCGTTGCGTCCTTCGGCACCGACGGTTTAGGTGACATCGTCATGCTGGCCGGCGGTGAACGACGGCTCCCGCGCCGGCTCGTGTATCGGTGCGGGCGCCTCGATGACCGAGGCCTCGTCGTCCGGGATCGCTGTCTGCGCTTCGCGCTTTGCCTTCCGCCTGTCGTGCAGGCGGGCGATCTGGATGGCGAACTCCAGCAGCACCGACAGCGCCACGCCCAACGCGGTCATCGAGAACGGATCGGACCCGGGCGTGAAAACCGCGGCGAACACGAACATCCCGAAGATCAGGCCGCGCCGCCAGGACTTGAGCCGCTCGTAGGTCAGCACGCCCGTCATGTTGAGCATCACGATGAGCAACGGGAACTCGAAGCTGACCCCGAACACCACCAGCAGGTTGATTAGAAACCCGAAGTACCGGTCCCCGGACAGCGCGGTCACCTGCACGTCGCTGCCGACCGTCAGCAGGAAGCCCAGCGCTTTGGACAGCACGAAGTAGGCCAGGATCGCGCCCGTGACGAACAGCACCGCCGCGGGGATCACGAATCCGACCGCGAAGCGACGCTCCTTTTGGTACAGCCCCGGCGTGATGAACGCCCAGAGTTCGTAGAACCACACCGGGCAGGCCAGCACGACCCCGGCGGTCAGCCCGACCTTGAGCCGCAACATGAACTGGTCGAACGGCGCCGTGGCCAGCAGCCGGCATTGACCGTCGGCGCTGATGCTGGCGCGCGCCGACTGAGGCAGGGAGCAGTACGGGTGGCGCAGCCACTCGCCGAGGCTTTCCAGCCCGAAGATCGAGTGCGAATACCAGAAGAACCCGAAGATCGTGGTGATCAAGATGGCGGCCAGCGACAGCAGCAACCGGGTGCGCAGCTCGGTCAGGTGATCGACGAGCGACATCGTCGCGTCGGGGTTGGTGCGGCTGCGCCTGTTACGCGGATTGAGACGCTTCAGCACGCCGGCAGTGCGCGCTGAAACCTTGAAAACTTTCACGACGCTCGTTCAGTAGCGCTCGGGCCCCGCGACGATGACGGCGGGCTACGCCGGGCGTGCTTCGGAATGCCCCTGCTCGGCCGCCGGAGCGTCGACACGCTGCGACTGCACGGGAGTGGGGTTCGCCGCGGAGGGGGCGCTGTTGGTCGCGTTGTTGGCCTCCAAAGCCGACGACTCCGCTTTGTTCTCGGTCTGCATTTCGCGCAGCTCAGACTTGAAGATGCGCATCGACTTGCCCAGCGAACGTGCTGCATCGGGGAGCTTCTTGGCACCGAAGAGCAGGATCACCACCACAGCGAGGATCGCCCAGTGCCACGGACTAAGACTGCCCACTTTGATTACCTCCAGACGTCTACCCGATGCTACCGCAGTGCGGCGATACACCGGACCGACCGCGCCGTGGCCTCAGGGGGCGAGCGCCCGGTAGGAGTCGAGCGCCGCCGCCGCCGCATCCCGGACACGTACCGCCAGCGACTCCGGTTCAAGCACCCGCACGGCCGACCCGAAGCCCAGCACGAGGCGGGTCATCCAGTCCTCGGAGGCGTAGGTCATCACCGCCTCGCAGGACCCGTCCGGCAGCTCCCGCACGTCGCGCATCGGGTAGTACTCGAACATCCACGACGCCGACGGCGCGATCCGCAGCCTGGCCGACGGCAGCGACGGGTCGCCGTCGAACAGGGAGGTGTCCGGCGGCGCCTGTAGCGCCAGTTCGGGCGGGGCCGCCGGCTCGTCCAACTCGGTGGCGTCGACGATGCGGTCGAAGCGGAACAGCCGCACCCCTTCGGCCTCGCGTGACCAGGCCTCCAGGTAGCTGTGGCCGCCGATCAGCAGCACGCGGATGGGGTCGACGATCCGGCTGGTCAGGGTGTCGTGCGACGCGGAGTAATAGTCGATGGCCAGCGCGTGTTTGGACTGCACCGCGGTGCGCACCGCGGCCGCGGCGTGGCTCTCCGCGGGTGCCTGCTCGTCGACCGCTGCCGCCGACCCGGTGGCGTCCTGCCCGACGGCACCCGCCGCGGCCTCGATCTTGGCGATCGCGCTGCGCGCCGCCTCCGGATCCACGACGCCCGGAATGTCGGCGAGCGCGCGCAGGGCCACGAGCAGACCGGTGGCCTCGGGCGAGGTGAGTTTGAGGGGCCGGTCGATGCCCGCGGAGAAGGTGACCTCGATGGTGTCGCCGGCGAATTGGAAGTCGATCAGGTCTCCCGGGTAGTAGCCGGGCAGCCCGCACATCCAGAGCTGGTTGAGGTCCTCTTCCAGCTGCTTGGCGGACACCCCGAGGTCGGCGGCGGCCTTGGCGCGGGTGACCCGCGGGTTGGCCTGGAAGTACGGCACCATGTTGAGCAGCCGGACCAGGCGTGTGGATATGGCGGTCACGACGGCCCCCCGCCGTCCAGGTGGGAGCCAAGCCGCGCCAGGACGTCGTCGCGCAGCTGCTGCGGTTCGAGCACGACCGCGTCGGCCCCATAGCCGGCGATGTCGCCCGCCAGCCGGTCGCTGGACCCGATGTCCAGTTCGATCACCTCCCCGTCGCGGCCGCCCAGTTGCCGCGCGCCGGTGGACCGCCCAGCGCGCCGCAGCGCGGTGGCCCGCCCGTCGGCGACCCATACCCGCGCCTGCCCACCGGTCGGCGTCTCGGCGATCGTCCGGGCCACGATATGGCGCAAATCCACATCCGCGGGCACCACCACCGCCCCGGCCGGGCCGATCGGCCGGACCTCGGCGCCGATCCGCGACAGCCGGAAGGTCCGGGTGGCGTCGCGGTCGCGATCATGACCCACCAGGTACCAGCGGCCCTTCTGGGTGACGACGCCCCACGGCTCCACGGTGCGCACGCTGTACGGCTCGGCGCGCGAGGGCCGGTGCGGGAACTGCACCGCCTGCCGGGAATCGATGGCCGACAGCAGGATTCCGAGAACCTCTTCCGAACCGCGCAGCCCGGGCACCCCGGCCGGTGAGGCGATCGCCACCGGCGCATCGGGGTCGACGTCCACGCCCGCGGCGCGCAGCTTGAGCAGCGCACCCTGGGTGGCGGTGATCAATTCGGGCGACTCCCACAATTGGGTCGCGACGGCTACCGCGGCCGCCTCGTCGGGAGTCAGCTCGACCGCCGGCAGCGCGTAGGCGTCCCGGTTGATCCGGTACCCCTCGGTGGGCTCCATGGCCGACGCCCTGCCCACCTCGAGCGGGATGCCCAGGTCGCGCAGCTCGTTCTTGTCCCGCTCGAACATGCGGGAGAAGGCCTCGGCGCTCGGGCTGTCCGCGTAACCGGCCACGCTGGACCTGATCTTCTCCGCGCTGATGTAGCCGCGGGTGGACAGCAGGGCGATGACGAGATTGACCAACCGCTCGACTTTCGAGGTCGCCATTCGCACCAGGTTATAACCGTCGCCCGTGGTGCGCCTGCACCGGCCTGCGAGTCGCAGTTTTCACAATTGGCACATCAGTCACTAGTTCGCCGGGACCACCGGCTCGACGGATTTGATAGCGCCCGCGATATCAGTCGTGGCGCGCATCGGTGGGTACGAGCGACGGGTGTGGCAGCTGTGACCAGAAACTACATGCTGGCGATCAGCCGCTTGACCCGCTCGTCGACCGCCCGGAAGGGGTCCTTGCACAACACGGTCCGCTGGGCCTGGTCGTTGAGCTTGAGGTGCACCCAGTCGACGGTGAAGTCGCGGCCCGCAGCCTGAGCGGCGCTGATGAATTCGCCGCGCAGCCGCGCCCGGGTGGTCTGCGGCGGGTGGTCGACGGCCTCCGCTATCTCCTCGTCGGTGGTGACGCGCGCCGCCAGGCCCTTGCGCTGCAGCAGGTCGAACACGCCGCGCCCACGCTTGATGTCGTGATAGGCCAGGTCCAGCTGGGCGATCTTGGGGTCGGACAGCTCCATGCTGTAGCGGTCCTGGTAGCGCTGGAACAGCTTGCGCTTGATCACCCAGTCGATCTCGGTGTCCACCTTGGCGAAGTCCTGGCTCTCGACGGCGTCTAGCTGACGCCCCCACAGGTCGACGACCTGCTCGATCTGGGCGTTGGGCTCGCGGGTCTGCAGGTGTTCGACGGCGCGGCTGTAGTACTCGCGCTGGATGTCCAGGGCGCTGGCCTGCCGGCCGCCGGCCAGCCGCACGGGCCGCCGCCCGGTGATGTCGTGGCTGACCTCGCGGATGGCGCGGATCGGGTTGTCCAGCGAGAAGTCACGGAAGGGGACGCCGGCCTCGATCATCTCCAGCACCAGCGCGGCGGTGCCCACCTTGAGCATGGTGGTGGTCTCGCACATGTTGGAGTCGCCGACGATCACGTGCAGCCGCCGGTACTTCTCGGCGTCAGCGTGCGGCTCGTCTCGGGTGTTGATGATCGGACGGCTGCGGGTGGTAGCCGAGGAGACGCCCTCCCAGATGTGCTCGGCGCGTTGCGACAGGCAGAACGTCGCCGCCTTCGGGGTCTGCAGCACCTTGCCGGCCCCGCAGATCAGCTGGCGCGTGACCAGGAACGGCAGCAGCACATCGGAGATCCGGGAGAACTCGCCGGCCCGCACGATCAGGTAGTTCTCGTGGCAGCCATACGAGTTGCCCGCCGAGTCGGTGTTGTTCTTGAACAGGTAGATGTCGCCACCGATGCCCTCGTCGGCCAGCCGCTGCTCGGCGTCGATCAGCAGGTCTTCCAGCACCCATTCGCCGGCCCGGTCGTGGGTGACCAGCTGCACCAGGCTGTCGCACTCGGCCGTCGCGTACTCGGGGTGGCTGCCCACGTCGAGGTACAGGCGGGCGCCGTTGCGAAGAAAAACGTTCGAGCTGCGCCCCCACGACACGACGCGCCGGAACAGGTATCGGGCGACCTCGTCCGGCGACAGCCGGCGATGGCCGTGGAACGTGCAG
>NZ_LZJJ01000197.1:0-530 GCF_001667625.1 Mycobacterium sp. E1715 | reverse complement strand
GGTGTGGTCGGTGAGTTGTATGTGGCGGGTCGGGGTGTGGCGTGTGGGTATGCGGGTCGGTCGGGGTTGACGGCGGGGCGGTTTGTGGCGTGTCCGTTCGGTGGGGTGGGTCAACGGATGTATCGCACCGGGGATTTGGCGCGGTGGGGTGGCGATGGGCAGTTGCAGTATTTGGGGCGTGTTGATGAGCAGGTCAAGGTTCGCGGGTATCGCATTGAGTTGGGTGAGGTCCGGGCGGCGTTGACGGCTGTGGGCGGGGTGGAGCGGGCGGTGGTGGTGGCCCGGGAGGATCGGCCCGGTGACAAGCGTCTGGTCGCCTATATCACCGGTGGCGCCGATCCGGCCGATGTGCGTGCGCGGTTGACCGATCGGCTGCCGATTTACATGGTGCCGGCGGCGGTGGTTGTGCTTGATGAGTTGCCGCTGACGGCCAACGGCAAGCTCGACACCCGCGCCCTGCCCGCGCCTGATTACCAGGGCGGCGGGCACTATCGCGCTCCCGGCGATGCCGTCGAGGAGATCCTGGCCGG
>NZ_LZJJ01000196.1:0-3816 GCF_001667625.1 Mycobacterium sp. E1715 | reverse complement strand
GGTCAGGGCGGGGTCCGGCGTGGGCAGGTGGGCCTGCAGGCCGGTGGCTTGTTCGTCGTGGACCGCCGAGCAGGCCGCCCGTAGAGCGTTGATGTCGTTGGCTTCGATCGCGTCGACTGCCGCCTGCATGAACTTCGTCGTGTGCGCCAGGTGCTCTTCGGCCTGCGAATACCACTCCGGAACGCCGGGGTAGACGGCGCCCGCCGTCCCCGCAGGCGCCACCGCGAACAGGGCCACCGCGAACAGGGTCGCCGCGGCAGCGGCGCCACCCAATCGCTTGTGGAGGTGCCGGGTCGGCCTCATGTCTTAAGGCTCCGCGCCCGGCGGCCCGATCGATAGGGCCTTCGGGCCCGTCCTGTGATGTGAGGACTTAAGCCCCTCGCCACATCGGCGGCGCGCGGCGAAGGATCCGACCATGAGACCAGCGATCGCGGGGTTGGCAACCCTGCTGGCGCTCTCCGGCTCGCTGTGGACGGCGGACCTCATGCTCGGTCCGGGTACCGCCCACGCCGTGTGCTCCACGAACAACGGCGGTAATCAGCCGCCCGAGTGCGCGCCGCCCGAAGGACCGCCGGCTTGCTACACCTCACACATCTGCAGCCAGATGTGGTGCCCGAACCTGGGCGAGATGCGCCGGATGCCGGACTGGGACCGCAACGTCTGCCACACCTATTACTTCGCGCCCGACTCCGGCCTGCCCGCGCTCATTGTGCAAGGGCAGCCGCCGGGATTGCGGCTGCCGCCGAACACGGGCGTCTGTCCGCCGTTGGCCTGGATGTGCCCGTGAATCACAGCGTCTCGTCCAGTTCGCCCAGCCGGTCCGTCAGCCGCAAATTCTCCGAGTAATCGACCGGGCAGGCGATCACCGAGACGCCGTCATCCGCTAAGGCGGCCCGCAGCGTCGGCAGCAGTTCCTCGGCGTGAGAGATCCGATAACCGTTGGCGCCAAAACTTTCCGCGTACTTCACCACGTCGGGGTTGCCGAACTTCACGTAGTAGTGGGCCCCGAGTTCGAGGTCCATCTTCCACTCGATCAGGCCGTAACCGCCGTCCTCCCAGATCAGCACCACCAGCGGTATCCGCTCGCGGACGGCGGTCTCGATCTCCTGCGAGTTCATCAGGAACGCGCCGTCACCGACGACGGCCAACACCTTCGACTCTGGTCGGGCCAGCTTGACGCCGAGTGCACCCGGCAGCGCAAACCCCATGGTGGACAAGCCGTTTGACACCAGACAGGTGTTGCACTCGTACGTCGGGTAGAGCCGCGCCATCCACATCTTGGTGGCGCCGGTGTCCACCAGGACCACGTCGCTGCGGCCCAGCGCCGCCCGCGTGTCGGCCACCACCCGAGCCGGGGCCAGCGGATAGCGCGAATCCTCTTGCCCCCGAGCGAATTCCTCGGCGAGCAGGCCGTGCCCCGGAACCTCCGGATCGGCCTCGTAGGCGTGGCCGTCCAGCCCGTCCGTCAGCGCATCCAGGGAAGCGCTGATGTCGCCGATGATCCCGACGTCCACCGAATAGTGGGCGTCGACCTCGGCCGGGAACCGGTGGATGTGGATGATCTTCTTGTCGGCCTGCGGGTTGATCCGGACGGGGTCGAACTCCTGCAGCTCGTAGCCCACGGTGATCACCACGTCGGCGTTGTCGAAGCCGAAGTTCACGTAGTCATGCCGCATGAACCCGAGGGTTCCGATGCTGTTGGGGTGGTCATCGGGCATGACACCCTTGCCGTGGAAGGTGTTGGCGACGGGGATGCCGAATTCCTCGGAGAACCGCACCAGGGCCGCGGTGGCGTTGCCGCGCGCGGCGCCGTGCCCGGCCAGCACCACCGGCCGCTTGGCCTGGCGCAGGATGTCGACCGCGCGCTCCACCTGGCCGGGTGCGGGCGCGTCGGCGCGAACGACGTTGCGCGGCAACGGCGTCAAGTCATAGTCGGTTTCGTCGGCGTCGATGTGCTCGGGGACGGCCACGTACACCGCCGCCGGGCGTTCGGTCTCGGCGACCTTGAACGCCTTGCGGAACATCTCGGGGATGGCGCGCGCGGTCGGGACTCCGGCGGCCCACCGGGTGATGGGCGCGAACATCGACACCAGGTCGACGTACTGGTGCGACTCCTTGAACTCCCGGTCGTGGCCCACTTGCGCGGAGATCGCGACCAGCGGGGTGCTGTTGGTGGTGGCGTCGGCCACCCCGAGTTGCATGTTGATCGCGCCGGGGCCCAGAGTGCTCGAGACCACCGCCGCCCGCCCGGTGACGCGCCCGTACATCTCGGCCATGAAGGCCGCGCCCTGCTCGTGCCGGGTGAGCACGTAGCGGATACTGGACGCGGCCAGCGCCTGCACGAAGCGGATGTTCTCCTCCCCCGGCAGTCCGAACACCACGGAAACACCCTCGTTTTCCAGGCACTTGACCATCAGTTCGGCGGCATTACTCATCCGGCACCTCCCTTGGGGGAACGATAGTGGCAGGCTGGGTGTTGGACCTCTTACCAACCCCGAAGCGAAGGATTGCAGCGTGCCCATCGCCACGATCAACCCGGCCACCGGCGAGACGGTGAAGACCTTCACCCCGGCAACCGACGAGGAAGTCGACGCGGCCATCGCCCGCGCGTACGCCCGGTTCCAGGACTACCGCCATAA
Source organism: Mycobacterium sp. E1715 (assembly GCF_001667625.1). NCBI lineage: Bacteria > Bacillati > Actinomycetota > Actinomycetes > Mycobacteriales > Mycobacteriaceae > Mycobacterium > Mycobacterium sp. E1715. The sequence goes on along the minus strand of NZ_LZJJ01000196.1, from coordinate 1,177 downwards.
CACCACCTTTGCCCAGCGCGCGCAGTGGGCAAACGCGACCGCCGACCTCTTGGAGAAGGAGGCCGACGACGTCGCCGCGATGATGACCCTCGAGATGGGCAAGACGCTCAAGTCGGCCAAGGCCGAGGCGCTCAAGTGCGCCAAGGGCTTTCGTTACTACGCGGAGAACGCCGAACAGCTGCTGGCCGACGAGCCGGCCGACGCGCAGGCGGTCGGCGCCAAGCGGGCCTACACCCGCTACCAACCGCTCGGGGTGGTGCTGGCCATCATGCCGTGGAACTTCCCGCTGTGGCAGGCCGTCCGGTTCGCCGCGCCGGCCCTGATGGCCGGCAACGTCGGCATCCTCAAGCACGCCTCGAACGTGCCGCAGTCCGCGCTCTACCTGGCCGACGTCATCGCCCGCGGTGGCTTCCCCGACGGCTGCTTCCAGACGCTGCTGGTCTCGTCCAGTGCCGTCGAGCGCATCCTGCGCGACCCGCGGGTCGCGGCCGCCACCCTGACCGGCAGCGAGCCGGCCGGGCAGTCGGTCGCGGCCATCGCCGGTGACGAGATCAAACCCACCGTGCTCGAGCTCGGCGGCAGCGACCCGTTCATCGTCATGCCGTCGGCGAACCTGGACGAGGCCGCCAAGACCGCGGTCACCGCGCGCGTCCAGAACAACGGCCAGTCCTGCATCGCGGCGAAGCGGTTCATCGTTCACACCGACATCTACGACGCGTTCGTCGACAAGTTCACCGAGCGGATGCAGGCGCTCAAGGTGGGCGACCCGACCGACCCGGACACCGACGTGGGCCCGCTGGCCACCGAGTCCGGCCGCGACGACATCGTCAAGCAGGTGGACGAAGCGGCCGCGGCGGGCGCCACGATCCGGCTCGGGGGCAAGCCCATCGACGGGCCGGGCTGGTTCTACCCGCCGACGGTGGTCACCGATATCACCAAGGACATGGCGCTCTACACCGAAGAGGTGTTCGGACCGGTGGCCTCGATGTACCGGGCCAAGGACATCGACGAAGCGATCGAGATCGCCAACGCCACCACGTTCGGGTTGGGCTCCAATGCCTGGACCAACGACGAGGCCGAGCAGCAGCGCTTCATCGACGACATCGAGGCCGGCCAGGTCTTCATCAACGGCATGACGGTGTCCTACCCCGAGCTGGGGTTCGGCGGCGTCAAGCGT
>NZ_LZJJ01000195.1:0-39006 GCF_001667625.1 Mycobacterium sp. E1715 | reverse complement strand
ACGGGCGGTGCATGGCGAATCCCTGGCCAACCGGCGCGCATCCCTGGCGGCGATGCTCAGTCAGCTCCCCCCGGCCGTCTGGGGGAGTGGCCACCACATTGGCTACCGCGGCAGCGACCGTCTCTGGCTTGAGAAACTTAGCGGCGTCGTACGCGCCGCCCTCGAATGCGACGAGTTCGCGCTGCATTTCGGTGTCTGTGCGGCCGGGATAGACCGTGGTCACCCGCAGCTGCGGTTCGTCGGCCCGCAGTGAGTCGGCGAAGGCGCGCAACGCGAACTTGCTCGCCGAGTAGGAGGCCATCCCGGGCGAAACGTTGCGTCCCGCACCCGAATTGATGAAGATCACCTGTCCGCGGGCGCTCCGCAGGGCCGGCAGCAGCACCAGCGTAAGTTCCACCGGTCCAAGCACATTGACGGCGAAGGTGGCACGCCACTCATCCACGTTGGACTCCGCGACGTGACCGGGGAAGGACACGCCTGCGTTGTGCACCAGCACGTCGAGTTCATCCACGATCTCGCAGGTGGCCTCGATCTCGGAGGGGTCGGTCAGGTCCAGCGGGAAGGTCGTCGCGTCGAGCCGCTCCGCCACGGCGTCCAGCCGGTCGGACGGCCGACCGGCAAGCAGCAGGGTGTGGGTGGGGGCCAGCGCCGTGGCGATCGCGGCACCGATGCCGCCGCCTGCGCCTGTGATGAGTGCAGTGGGCATGCAAGATAGTCTACGGGTGCCAGGAAATCCGTTGTCTGGCAGGTGTTTTCACGCCTCTTTGGCTGCCGCGGGTTCGCCGGCGGGCCCCGGGGCCGGCTCGCCGCAGGCCAGCCGCTCCAGCGGAGCCAGCGCTTGCATCAGGGTGCCCAGATCGGCCGGGGGGAGCTGACTGAGCATCGCCGCCAGGGATGCGCGCCGGTTGGCCAGGGATTCGCCATGCACCGCCCGTCCGCGCGGAGTGATGTCGACCAGCACCGCACGCAGGTCGGACGGGTCGCGCGAGCGTTTCACCAGACCGAGCTTCTCCAGCCGGCGGATCGCCACCGTCGTGGTGGGAGTCCGCACCCGTTCATGGGCCGCCAGGTCGGTCATCCGAATCGGCCCCTGATCCAGCAAGGTGACCAGGATCGACAGTTGCGCCAGTGTCAGTTCTCCCGCGGCAGCGCCGCTCGGGTCCCCACGACGCAGAATCGAAAACAATTTGGACAGCGCACGGTGCAAACCTTCCGCAAGCTCGGTCACATCGGCCGCGGTGGATTCGCTGTCCGCCATAAACGGGGAGTCTAACGCGATATCAGGCGGGGACAAGCTAGCTAAGCCTACTAATTAGAACCGAGGGGACGGTCAAAGTACTTGGGACAAGAATCGCTGTAAACGTTCGGTCCGCGCGGCCTCGAAAATCTGCTCCGGGGGACCGGATTCCACGACCTTGCCCCTATCCATGAAGACGACCGTGTCGGATGCCGAGCGGGCGAAGCCCATTTCGTGGGTGACCACGATCATCGTCATGCCGTCGGCGCCGAGGTCGGCGATGAGTTGCAGAATCCCTTTCACCATTTCGGGATCCAGCGCGGAAGTGGCCTCGTCGAAGAACATCACTTGTGGCGACATGGCTAATGCGCGGGCGATCGCGACCCGTTGCTGCTGGCCGCCGGACAACATGCCCGGCCGCGCATCGGCCTTGTGCTTCAGGCCAACTCGCTCCAATTGGGCCAGGGCCAAGTGGCGGGCTTCGTCGGCGGGCAGGCGGTGCAACTTGCGGGGCGCCATCGCAACGTTCTTCAGGACACTCAGGTGCGGGAAGAGGTTGAAATGCTGGAACACCATGCCGATGCGCTGGCGGAGCTTGTTGGGATCGTCGCGCAATACCGACCGGCCGTCCAGCAGGATGTCGCCGCTGTCCGGTTCGTGCAGCCGGTTCAAGGTCCGCAGCAGCGTCGACTTGCCCGATCCGGACGGACCGATGACGGCGACGGTGGTGCCCGCAGGGGCCTCGAAATCCACACCGCGCAGCACCTTGTTGCCGCCTAGGGTCTGATGAATGTCTTTGGCGGACAGGGAGACCGGCGCTCGGCCCATGTTCACGTGATCTCCTGGCCGAACGTCGTGGTGAGCATGCCCGGAGTGTCGTCCGGATCGGGGGCGCGCCGCCCGCGGCGCAGACGCGCGTCGATGTAATTCACCAGATGCGTTAACGGAATGGTCAATATCAAATAGAAGAGGCCCGCGGCCACCAACGGCGACAGGCTCCCCGTCTGGGCATTCAAATCGCGGCCCACCTGGAAAAGCTCGCGCTGGTCGGCGATCAGGCCGAGGAAGTACACCAACGCGGAGGCCTTCAGCAGCCCGATGAATTGATTGACCAGTGCGGGCAGCACCCGCCGTATTCCCTGTGGCACCACCACGAGCCGCATCGCGGTCGTATAGCTGAAGCCCAGCGCCCTGGCGGCCTCCAACTGGCCAGGGTCCACGCTTTGGATTCCGGAGCGCAGGATTTCACCGATATAGGCGGCGGCCATCAATCCCAATGCCGCAATTCCCAGGGGATAGGGATTCTTGTTGGTCAGCCCGCCGACCAACGGCCCGACCCCCATTCCGATCAGCAGGATGATCACCACTTCGGGCAGGCCCCGGAAGATATCGGTGTACACCCGCGCCGGCCAGCGCAGCCAGCGCCGGTGCGAGATGCCCGCCATGGCCAGCACCATCCCGAGAGCGAGGCCGATCACGATGGCGCTGTTGGTCAGGATGAGCGTGTTGGGCAGCCCGGTCGTGAGCAGAACCGGGATGGCTCGTCGGTACATCTCCCAGTCGAAGAACGAATCGCGCAACTGCGCCAGGGTCGATTTGGGTGCAGCCGGTCCCGTCGCGGTGCGGTGCTGGCTCGCGGCGATCGCCGCGAAGTCGGGCAGGTTCGGGGCGGGCGCGGCTTTCGATCCGGGTTTCCACCCGGGCGGCAGCGTCCGCGGTACCCATTGGCAGTACAGCTTGGCCCAGGTGCCATCGGCGATCACCGCATCCAGTCCGGAATTCAGCGCGTCGATCAGCGGCTTGTTCTCTTTCGCGACCGCGTAGGCCACGAAATTGCCTGGGCTGAAAGTGTTCGCGACCGTGACGGCCGGATCGCCCGGGCGGATGACGGTCGAGGCGAGGGTTCCGGGCGCCACCCACGCATCGATCTGACGGGTCTTGAGACTGGCATACAGGGTGGCGAAGCCGGGGTACTTCACCGGTTGCAGATGCAGGGTGTCCACGACATACGACTCCTCGACGGTGCCCTGGACCACGCCGATGCGCTGACCGGCCGCCAGGTCGCTGAACTTGTGGATCGGCGAGCCGGGGGGCACCACGAGGGAGTAGAAGCCGAAGTCGTAGCCGTTGGTGAACGCTACGGTCCGGCGGCGCTGGTCGGTCGCCTTCACCGATGCCGAGCCGACGTCGAAACGCCGGGACGCCACCTGAGCCAGCAGGGCGGAGAAGTCCGTGCTGACGAAGCGGAGCTGCAGATGCAGCTTGTCGGCGATGGCGCGCAGGAGCAAGTTGTCGAAGCCGCTGAATTCACCGGTCGGATTGATGCAGATGTTGGGCGGGGCGTCCGACAGGGTGCCCACCGTCAGCACGCCCGGTGTGCCGAGGCCGAGCGCGCCGACGTCGACGGAGCTGAGCGGCTCGACGGAGTTGGTCGTGTCCCGGTCCTCCTGGGGGGTGGGCTGACTCTCGGTCAGATCTTTGGGCAGGGCCCTGGCGCTCTCCACGCCGGAGGGCGCGCACTGGTTCCAATCGGCAGCCGCGGGGGTGGCCGGGCCGCCTAATGCCATGCCGCACACCAACAGCATCGTCGCGGCCAGTCCGAACAGCCTTCCGCGGCGCTGGGTGCTTCGGAACGCGCGGGCATTCATCCCTGCCACCGTATCGACCCGACGGCGGCTTCGTCGGGGGAGCGTCCCCTCTAGATCGCGAGTGGCTCGACGCCCACGGCTTCGGCGTCGGCGAGCACTTCGAGCGGTTCCGGCACCACCGGATCCATGTCGTCGGGTGCGGTGAACACCCGGCGCCGGGAAAGTTCGGCCAGCATGGTCTGTGCCATCAGATAGGAGCGGCCGACGCACGCGGCCCGGGCGGCCTCGGGGTCGCGCCGGTTGATCGCCGACGTCTCCTCTTCATAAAACGGGAGGATCTCTTCCCGGCTGCCTTGATAGATCAGCCAGAACACCCGGGGCACCAGGTTCTGCGAGGCGCGGATCGTGGCGTGTAACCGCGGCCCGGCGTATTCGTCGTTGATCGTGCGCCGGTATTCCGCCGCGATGTCGCAGAAGGCCCGCGAATCCTTGGCGGCGCGCAGCGATCGCATCAACGCGTCCAGCTGACCCAGGATCCGCGGAGTCGGACTCGTGGCCGCTCGCGCGGAGGCGATGCCGTTGAGCAGGCCCTCGAGTTCGTGATGCTCGAGGACGGTCGCTTCGTCGAACCGCTCCACGAACGCCCCCCGGTGGTAGCGGGTGGAGACAATGCCGTCGTGTTCGAGTTGCACCAACGCCTCTTGAATGGGAACGCGGCTCACGCCCAGGCCCAGCGCGATCTCATTGCGATCGACGCGGTCGCCGCTGCGCAGCTTTCCCGTCAGCAAGAGGTGCAGGATGTGCGAAACAACCAGGTCCTTTTCTTTGACCCCGTATTTCTTCGGCATGCGTTGTTGAGTCTCTTTCAAACCCGGTTCGGCCAACTAGCGCGAGAAGTTTCTCACGAGTTGGCTCGTATTTTCCGGCGTTTGACGGAGGAATCTTGCGGCGAAAGGCCTTAACGACCATCGCGCCACCGGCACAGCGCTTCCGCCGCGCTTAGGTCGTAATCCGGACCGTCACACCCCACCGTCAGCAGCGTCACGCCGAGGTCGACGAGCCTTTCGGCATTCTCGACCAGCGCGCCGCGGACCTGAACGGCGGCCGAGCGTTCGATGCTGGCCGGGTCGCGGCCGACGTCGGCGCAGTGCCGGGTCAAGACATCGGACTTCGCCGGGAACTCGTCGGCGGAGGTGAAGCTGTGCCACATGTCGGCGTACTCGGCGACCAGCCGCAGCGTCTTCCGCTCGCCGCCGCCACCGATCAGGATCGGGATGTCGCGGGTCGGCAGCGGATTCAGCTTGGCCAGCCGCGCCTTGATCCGGGGAAGCGCGCCGGCGAGATCGTCCAGACGGCTGCCGGCGGTGCCGAACTCATAGCCGTATTCGTCGTAGTCCTTCTGCTTCCAGCCCGAGCCGATCCCCAGCACGAGCCGGCCGCCGCAGATGTGGTCGACGGTCCGGGCCATGTCGGCCAGCAGTTCGGGATTTCGGTAGGAATTGCAGGTGACCAGCGCGCCGATCTGAATGCGCGAGGTCTGTTCGGCCCAGGCCCCGAGCATGGTCCAGCATTCGAAATGCGCGCCGTCGGGATCCCCGTAGAGGGGGAAGAAGTGGTCCCAGTTGAACGCGATGTCGACCCCGATGTCCTCGCAGCGGCGCACGGCGTCGCGGATTTGGCGGTACTGGGGCGCGTGCTGAGGTTGTAGTTGCACACCGATGCGGACGGGCAGATCAGAAGTCATGTGCCCACCGTAGGCTCACCGCGCGTCGAGCACCCCGCGCAGCAGCTCGATCAGGGCCAGCGGCTGGTCGCTTTGCACGGAGTGCCCGGAGTTGGCCACAACGTGCGCGGTTCGGAAATGTCTTGTGCGACGACTTAATTCCGCGGCATCGTCGTCGCTGACGAATCCGGAGTTGCCGCCGCGGATGAGGGTGATGGGTGCAGAAAGCCTGTCCACGTCCTCCCACAGGACGTCGAAGTCGGGGAACTTGCGGATGGCGTCGTAGCGCCACGTCCAGTTGCCGTTTTCCAGCCGGCGCGAGTTGTGAAAGACGCCGCGGCGCAGCGCCTTCACCTCGCGATGCGGGGCCGCGGCGATCGTCAAATCCAGCATGGCCTGGAAGCTGGGGAATTCGCGTTCGCCGTGCATGAGCGCCACGGTGCCCTGTTGTTCCTTGGTCATCTCCGAGTGCCGCTGCAGCGCCGACGGGGTGACGTCGATCAGGACGAGTTCGTTTACCAGTTCCGGTGCCACGGCGGCCAGCCGTATCGCGGTCAACCCACCCAGCGACATGCCCACGACAAGATCGGCGCTGGGCGCGTGCTCGCGCACCGCGGGCAGCAAGGCGTCGGCGTTCAGCTGCGGCGAGTAGTCGCCGTCCTCGCGCCACGCCGAATGGCCGTGCCCGGGCAGATCCACGGCCAGTGCGGGTTCGCCCAGGCCGACGATGACGGTGTCCCAGGTGTGGGCGTTCTGGCCGCCGCCGTGCAAGAAGACGACCCGCGGGGCAGTACCACCCCACCGGAGCGCGCTGATCGTGTCCTCACCGGCGCCCGCCCCCACGCGTTGCACGTCCGGCAGCGGGCCGGTGACACCGGCTTGCTCGGCATTTTCGGATAACAGCGAGAACTCGTCGAGCCCGTCGAGTTCGTCTTCGGAGATTTCGGCCACGACCTAAAACTAGCCCCTCGTCTACAGGAGGTAACGACGGCGGATGCCGCGAAAGCGCTCCCACATCGCCGCCGCGCGCTCGGCGGCGCTCACCATCGCGGTGTCTGCCGGCAGGGCGGCGCGCAGTTCGTCGTGCTTGACGACTTGGGTGTTCAGCGCGGCCGGTGCGCCCTCGAGCATGTGCCGGTAGGTCAGGTTGCCGCACGCGAAGCCCTGGGTGTCGATCCAGTTGTGCACGCCCGGATCACGATGCGCCATGACGAGACGGATGCGGCCGTCTGCGTCGGTCTTCGTGCGACTCGGCGTGTAGCTCACCGGCCGGTACAGGTAATCCATGCTGTTGAAGAAGACGCCCATATTGGTCAGCATCCACAATCCGGCGTGGGCGCCGAATTCGAGGATCAGCGCCTCGTCGTCCGCGAGTTCCCAATACATGTTGGCGGCGGCCCGGCCGCGCCTGGCGTCGGCGTCGGTCGCGTCGACTTGCGGAAAGGAGTTGGGGCGGTTGGGGTCGACGCCGCCGTAGGTGAAGGGGAACTCGGGCCAGTCCGCCATCAGGCCAGTGACGAAGTCGCCCGCCCAGCGCATCGCCTCGACCATCTCGGGCGTCAACGGCAACGGCTTGGGGTAGTCCATGTCGATTCGTTCGATGCGAACCTGCGCGGGCAGCTCGTCCCAGCGGTCGAAACCCTGGCGAATGAACAGTTTCCGCGAGCCGGTAGTGGTGGGCAGCCAGTTCGGCCCGCGCTCGGGTCCGCCGATGTAAAGCTCGATTTCCCCGCCATCGCCGACCTGAAGCTGATGACCGAGCAGGTTGGCCTCCGGTATGTCACCGAACGGCTCGTGCAGCACGCCCGGGCCAGACGTACGTGGCCCCTGAACCGTGACGTTGAAAAACCTTGCAGTGCCACGCGTCCCGACGAGGCGGTAGGTCGACCGCCCGTCGATCCACGCCTGCTGGTAAGTAAAGTCGGCGCAGTCGCCGCCCAGCTTGCGGGTCGGGCCGCAGAAGGTGTGCAGCACCGGGTAGCGGGTGTCACGCGTTTCGAGCGCCAGATCGAAGGCCTGGCCGAGATTTTGGGTGAGGAACCGGTAGGCGTCGACCCGATGGGCGCCCGACACCGGGTTGGCCTGCTTGAAGGCCTGCTCGCCCGCTCGCTGCAGCCGCGCGCAGAATTCCGTCCAGGCCTGCTGCAGCGCCGCGTCGTCGGGCCCGTCGCCGAAGGCCATGCTCACGCACCGAGCCTCTCGAGCATCGCGCTGACGACTACGCATGCGCGTTGCGCGGCTTCCAGGTGTCCCTCCCGGTCGATGCGGGGACCGATCAGTTCCAGGTCGAAACCGTGGGAGTAGCCGCCGGTTAGCGCCTGGGCGACGATGGCTTCCAGCGGGATCGTTCCGTCGCCCGGTACCGCCCTGGCCGGTAGCGCCCGGTCGCCGAGCACATAGTCGCTCAGCTGGATCAGCGCCGTCCGCGGTAGGGCCCGCTGCACCATCGCCTCCAAATCCCCCTCCGCCCAACAGTGAAACACGTCGATGCATACACTCAGGTCGGCCATCTCGGCCAGCGTGACGGCGTCGCGCAGCGTGTGGGCCAGGTGGATGTCGGCGTACAGGCTTGACGCATTCTCGATGGCCAGCGCCACCCCGGCCGCCTTGGCCTGACTCGCGCAGGGGCCGACCATCGCGCAAAAGCGGTCCGCGGCCTGAGCCCAGGTGAGGTCACCGCGCCCGCCGGTGAGCAGGTAGACGGTGCGGGCCCCGACGGCGGCGGCCGCGTCGATCACGGCGGACAGCGCGTCACGGGCGGCGTGCGGTTCGCCGGACAGCTTGCCGCCGGCGAACAGGTGATAGACGGCTTCGACCGAATATGCGTTGCCGTGGAGCAACATCGGGAAGTGCGGCTCCAGCAGCTGGGCGTCCAGGATGCTGAGCCGGGACACGCCGAGTGCCGCCCAATGAGCTTCCAGTTCGGCCAGCGACTCGCCTTGGAAGGTGACGCTGTGCACCGACAGGCGGTGGTGCGGACCGGTCATGTCAGGCGCGGCTCTCGATGGCGACACCGAATCGCTCTCGAAAAGGCCGGAATTCGGCGTGCAGCGCCTCCAGGTCCTCGCCGATGTCGGTCAGCAACTGGGTGGAGTAGCGGAATTTGCCGTAGCGGTCGCCCCGGTTGTCGGCCAGGTAGGCGCGCATTGTCGCTTCGGCGTCGTCCGACAGCTCGCGACCGCAGAACTCGTAGTAGCGCCGAACGGTGCCGATGTGGTCGCCGACGAAGTCGGCGTAGCGCACGTGCAAGATGTGGGGATCGTCGACCAACGGATTGCTCATCGTGTTGGCAATGCTGGCCCGAGTCATCTCGAGGTGCTTCTTCGCTTCGGCGTGCAGGTCGACCGGACCGACGATGCCTTCGGCGATGTCGGCCATCATCATGGTGCGCGACGCGGCGACTTGGACGGGGTCGCGGTGCAGCCACATCAGGCGTGCGTCGGGATAGGTGTCGAAGAGTTCCTTGAGGCGGAAGCCGTGAAAGCCCTTCAGCACCCAGTATTTTCGGGCTCGACGGTATTGCAGCTGTTGCAGCATGGCCTTGTGTAGCCGGTATTGCGCCGCCGGATCGGTGGCTAACCCGCCGACCAGCGACTGCATCGGCACGCGCCACCAGGCCGTCGGCGTCATCACCCGGAAGTCGAACGCCCAGGTGCGCTCGTCCTCGGGCAGGCCGTCGCCCAGCATGTCGTTGTACGGGTGGCTGTGCAGCCACTTGGGCATCTTGGCGTTGATCTCGCGCCAGTCCGCGTCGGCCCGTTCCCTGCGGTCGTCGCCGGGGCCGGCCAGACCCGGCGGTGGTGACGGATACATCACCTCCCAGAAGCGCAGCGCCCGAGCGCGCGGGTCGACGGACATCAGGGCGTGCATGAGCGTTGTGCCCGAACGGGGTTCGCCGGTGACGAACATCGGCCCGTCGATCACCTCGTCGGCGATCGGGTAGCGGATGCGGTCTTCGATGAATTCGAGCCGCGACGTCAGCAGCCATCGACACACCTGTGCCGCCTGCCGGTTGCCCTCGGCGTCCATGCCGAGGCGGTTGAGATGGTCGACCGCGACGGTGAAGCGTTGCGGCAAGGTGGGATCGCCATAGTCGCGCAGTCCGGTTTCGGTCTCCGCGTCGGCGAGCAGCTGGGCGGCGTCCAGGGACATCGTCACACCCGCCCGCCGCACAGCCGCATCAGTTCGTCTTCGGTGGCGCGCACGTTGGCGGCCGAAGCCTCGGCGTAGCTCAGGCCGGCCATCGCGCCGTAGTCCAGGATCTTGGGTACGCGCAGTCCCGCGTCGACGTACGTCTTGACGATCTTGGCCACCTGCGTCGGCGTCCCGTGCGGGACGGCGGCCAGCACCATCTCGGGCCGCGCTTTGGCGAGGAATTCCAGGATCCGTTCGCGGGTGAGCACCGCCGGGTCGATGTCTTGAAATCCCCGCCACCGATCGCCCATCGGGTGGTCGAACCCGAAGCCGCTCAGCGTTTCCGCCGACACTTGCAGCAGGAACGCCTTGACCAGGGGTGCTTGGAGGATCTCGGCGAGGGCGTTCTCGTCCTCGCCGATCAGACATACCTGAATGAAGCACGGTGTGATCGCCTGCGGATCACGGCCGACGCGTTCGGCGGATCTCCTTACCGCACAGAGCATTTCGGCATAGTGTTCTGGTGTCCAGGCGCCGGCGGGCCACCAGCCGTCCGCGTGCCGGCCTGCGACGTCCAGCATCCGCGGGCCGCTGGCGCCGATCCAGATCTGCGGCGGCCGGCCCGCGTAGGGTTCGGCGTCCAGCCGGGCATGGCGCAGCGAGTAGAACTGCCCGTCGAAATCGACCGGGCCGTCGCTGTCCCAGAGCAGCCGGATCACCGTGAGGGCTTCTTCGAAGCGGCTGACCGGCCGGGAGAAGTCGAAGCCGTAGGGCAGGGTGTTCTCGCTCTCACCGCTGCCCAGGCCGAGGATGAAACGGCCCTTGGCGAGGTGGTCGATCGTGAGCGCCGTCTGGGCCAGCAGGCTGGGGTGGCGGCGCACCGTGTCGACGACGGCGCTCACGATCGGCACGTTCTCCGTCAGGACGGCGGCCGCGGCGGCTACCGCCAGTCCGTCGAGGTGGCGGTGCGGCGACGGGGAAGCGGTGGCCAGGTCGGTGAACTCGGGGGTCCAGATCGAGTCGGGCCAGAAGCTGACCATGTGGTCGGGCAGCCAGATCGAGTGGTACCGGCCGCTGTCCAGCTCCTCCAGCCGGGACAGGTCCAGCGGGAGGGTCGTGCGCAGGAATGCGGCGGGTTGCACAGCCATCGAGAGATGATGCTAAGCACTCGCACAGCGAAGTGGGGAGGAAATGGCTCCAGCGGCCGCGAGCGCAACGCCGTGGCGAATTCCGAAGGGGGAAGGCGCCGTGACGTTACGCCCGCGGGTTAAGCAGACCTCTTAGCCCTCGATGATGAACTCTTCGAGCTGCGCGCGCGCGACGTCGTCGGGCAGCTGCTGCGGCGGGCTCTTCATCAGGTAGGCCGACGCCGGGATCACCGGGCCGCCGATGCCGCGGTCCTTGGCGATCTTGGCCGCCCGGACCGCGTCGATGATGACGCCCGCCGAGTTCGGCGAGTCCCACACCTCGAGCTTGTACTCCAGGTTCAGCGGCACGTCACCGAACGCGCGACCCTCCAGGCGCACATAAGCCCACTTGCGGTCGTCGAGCCAGCCGACGTGGTCGGACGGGCCGATGTGCACATCCTTGGTCTTGAACTCGCGTTGCAGGTTGGAGGTGACGGCCTGCGTCTTGGAGATCTTCTTGGACTCCAGCCGCTCACGCTCGAGCATGTTGAGGAAGTCCATGTTGCCGCCGACGTTGAGCTGCATGGTGCGGTCCAACTGCACGCCGCGGTCCTCGAACAGCTTGGCCATCACCCGGTGGGTGATGGTGGCGCCGACCTGGCTCTTGATGTCGTCGCCCACGATCGGCACGCCCGCGTCGGCGAACTTCTTGGCCCATACCGGGTCCGAGGCGATGAACACCGGCAGCGCGTTGACGAACGCCACACCCGCGTCGATGGCGCACTGCGCGTAGAACTTGTCGGCCTCTTCCGAACCGACGGGCAGGTAGGACACCAGCACGTCGACCTCGGCGTCCTTGAGCGCCTTGACCACGTCGACCGGCTCGACGTCCGAGAGCTCGATGGTGTCGGCGTAGTACTTGCCGATGCCGTCCAGCGTGGGGCCGCGCTGCACCACCACGTTGGTGGGCGGCACGTCGGCGATCTTGATCGTGTTGTTCTCCGAGGCGAAGATCGCGTCGGAGAGGTCGAAGCCGACCTTCTTGGCGTCCACGTCGAAGGCGGCGACGAACTTGACGTCGCGCACGTGGTATTGCCCGAACTTGACGTGCATCAGACCGGGCACGGTGCTGTTCTCGTCGGCGTTCTGGTAGTACTCGACGCCCTGTACCAGCGAAGACGCGCAGTTACCGACGCCGACAATGGCGACTCGTACCTCCGTCGACGCGATTGGCGCGTTCTGGTCACTCATAAGGGCGTTCTCCTAACTCGATAACTCTGTGTCGCAGCTGATGAATTTCGTGCAGGGGTTTACGTCTGCTCGGAGAGGCCGGGCATTGCCCGCTCCGCAGCAATGAGCTCGTTGAGCCACTTCACTTCGCGCTCGCTGGACTCGAGCCCCAGCTGGTGAAGTTGGCGGGTGTAGCGATCGAACGAGCTGCTGGCCCGCGCCACGGCTTCGCGCAGGCCTTCGCGCCGCTCCTCAACCTGACGGCGGCGACCCTCCAGGATGCGCATGCGCGCCTCCGCCGGAGTCCGGTTGAAGAATGCCAGGTGCACCCCGAAGCCGTCGTCCGTGTAGTTGTGCGGACCGGTGTCGGCCACCAGCTCACCGAACCGACGTCGTCCTTCGTCGGTTAGCTGGTAGACGCGCCGCGCCCGACGGACCGGCGTGCCGGCCGGGGCGGCGTCTTCGGCGATCAAGCCTTCGGCCTGCATCCGCCGGAGGGCGGGGTACAGCGAACCGTACGAGAACGCACGGAACGCGCCGAGGAGACCGGTCAACCTTTTGCGCAACTCGTACCCATGCATCGGCGATTCGATCAGCAGGCCCAGGATGGCGAGCTCAAGCATCGAATCACCTCCTTTGCACGGCCGGTTACGACGGTTCGACGCCTCGCGTCATCGTATCGTCTCGATATATTCGCCACAACACCACCGGTTGTTAGTCGGCTATTAGTCCGGGTGCGCGGAATCGAATCGCGCCGGCAGCGGGGCCGGATCGCGGCGGTTAAGACGGCAGATTCAGTTGCTTCACGGCGCCGTCACCTGCGAAGACGATGTAGCCACCACCGTAGTCGCTGGAGACGTACAGCGACAACGACAGGGCGCCGGGGGTGGTCGGGTCGGTCGCCGGCTCAATGTTGAGGTATTCGGTCTTGACGTCCGACGGCTTCATGTGGAGGGTCTGCGGGGCTCCGCGCATGATGCCCACCGTCGCCGTGACGTCGAACTTGCTCAGGTCCACCGGAAAGGGCCCGTCCGCGGAACTCTTGGCGGAGCTCGTCGGGTCGCCCCAGCCGCCGCGGTAGCTGTAGGCCAACACGCGGCGATCGTCGGAGGGATCGGGCCGGTCGAGCACCGCGTACGTCGGATAGATCACCAGCCGGTAGCCCATCGCGTCGCCGAAGCGTTTGCGTGTTTGCTCGAGCAGTCCCGTCAGGCCGCCGACCGAGTGCAGTTGGGTGGGCGGGGTCAGCACGACGGCGGCGACTCCGTCGGGCTTGGCCCCGGGGTCCGTGGTGAAGTCCAGCGGCGACTTGGTGTTGCCGTACATGCCCCACCCGATGCCGATGCCCAGCAGTACCGACACGACGAACGCGGCGGCGAGCACCCGCGCCAAAGACGTCAACCGGCAGGACGCCTGCAAGATCCTCGACAACGCCCTCAACGACGGCGAGCTCTCCATGGAAGAGCACCGGGAACGGGTGAGCGCGGCCACCAAGGCCGTCACGCTCGGCGACCTGCAGGATCTGGTGAGCGATCTGCAGACCGACAGCAGCGCCCTGCCGACGACGACCGTCAGGGCCCGGCCGGTGCCGCCAAGGCTCGGGGGCTGGGGGGTGCTCGCCGCCGCGCCACCGCCAAGCGATGTCCCGAGCCATTTCGCCACGGGACGATCGTAGAGTCCCGGTCCGGTGGGCACGGGAAAGGACTGAACGATGACCCGGCTGCGGGCGCCACAGTTTGGTTGCGTATCGGCCGTCCGGATGGAGACGTACTCTGGTGGGCGTGCGACTGCAGCGACAAGTGGTGGACTACGCGCTCCGGCGGCGAGCACTGCTGGCCGAGGTGTACTCGGGCCGCACCGGCGTGTCCGAGGTATGCGACGCGAACCCTTATCTGCTGCGCGCCGCCAAGTTTCACGGGAAACCGAGCCAGGTCATGTGCCCGATCTGTCGCAAGGAACAGCTGACGCTGGTGTCGTGGGTGTTCGGCGAACACCTGGGTCCGGTGTCGGGGTCGGCCCGCACGGCCGAAGAGTTGGTCCTGCTGGCGACTCGCTTCGAGGAGTTCGCTGTCCACGTGGTGGAGGTGTGCAGGACCTGCAGTTGGAATCATCTGGTCAAGTCGTACGTGCTCGGCGCGGCGCGCCCACCCAAGGGCACCCGCACCACGCGGACGGCGCGAAACGGCGCGCGCACGGCCATTGAGTAACGACGGACGCCACGACCAGTCGTCCAACAACGCGGATGGGCCGGCGACTGAGCGCGTGGGCAAACACGGAAGCGGCGAGCGCCCGCGTGACGCGCCGTCGGCGCCCGGTCAACGGCGGGGGGTTCCCCCGGACGACCGGATGACCACGATCCTGCCGCCGGTCGTCGACGACCGGTCACCCCGGCGGCCCGATCCCAGCATCGAGGAAGTCAAAGCCGCGCTGGAGGGCCCTCCGTCCACGCCGCTGCAGCGGGACGCGCTCGAGGAGGTCAAGGCCGCGCTGGAGAGCCGGACGCCGCCGCGGCGCGAGCGGCCGGGCGCGGGGGGCCCACCGGAGGGACCACCGCCGCCATCCGGTCCGCGACGGCCCGGCGGCCCCGACGGCTTCGGACGCCGGCCCCGGGGTGACGTCCATTGGACGCAACAGATCAATTGGCTGTGGGTGCGGCGAGCGGCCTACCTGTCGGCGGTGGTGCTGGTGCTGCTGCCGATCGTCACGTTCGCGATGGCGTATTTCATCGTCGACATCCCCAAGCCCGGCGATCTGCGCACCAATCAGGTGTCCACCATCCTGGCCAGCGACGGATCCGAGATCGCCAAAATCATCCCGCCCGAGGGCAATCGGGTCGACGTCAACATCAACCAGGTGCCGGTACACGTGCGGCAGGCGGTGATCGCCGCCGAGGACCGCAACTTCTATTCGAATCCGGGTTTCGACTTCAGCGGATTCGCGCGGGCGGTGAACAACAACCTCTTCGGCAACGGCGACCTGCAGGGCGGGTCGACGATCACCCAGCAATACGTGAAGAACGCGCTGGTGGGTTCGGCTCAGCACGGTCTCAGCGGCCTGATGCGTAAGGCCAAGGAACTCGTGATCGCCACCAAGATGTCGGGTGAGTGGTCGAAAGACGATGTGCTGCAGGCCTACCTGAACATCATCTACTTCGGCCGCGGCGCCTACGGCATTTCCGCCGCCGCGAAGGCCTACTTCAACAAGCCCGTCGAGCAGCTCACCGTCTCGGAGGGGGCGCTGCTCGCCGCGCTGATCAGGCGGCCCTCGTCGCTGGATCCGGCCATCGATCCGCAGGGCGCCCGGGCCCGGTGGAACTGGGTTCTCGACGGCATGGTGGAGACCAAGGCATTGTCACCCAGTGACCGTGCCGCGCAGGAGTTTCCGGAGACGGTCCCGCCGGATCAGGCGCGCGCGGAGAACCAGACGACGGGGCCCAACGGCCTGATCGAGCGTCAGGTGACCAAAGAGTTGATGGAGCTGTTCAACATCGACGAGCGGACCCTGAACACCCAGGGCTTGCAGGTCACCACCACGATCGACCCGAAGGCCCAGCAGGCCGCCGAAAAGGCGGTCTCGAAATACCTTGACGGGCAAGACCCCGACATGCGGTCGGCGGTGGTGTCGATCGACCCGCATGACGGGGCGATACGCGCGTATTACGGCGGTACGGACGCCAACGGATTCGACTTCGCGCAGGCCGGCCTGCAAACCGGTTCGTCGTTCAAGGTTTTCGCGCTGGTCGCCGCGCTCGAGCAGGGGATCGGGCTGGGCTACCAGGTCGACAGTTCGCCTCTGACGGTCGACGGCATCAAGATCACGAACGTCGACGGTGAGGGCTGCGGCACGTGCAACATTGCCCAGGCCCTCAAGCAATCGCTGAACACCTCCTACTACCGGCTGATGCTCAAGCTCAAGGGCGGCCCGCAGGCCGTCGCGGACGCCGCGCACCAGGCCGGTATCGC
Organism: Mycobacterium sp. E1715; assembly: GCF_001667625.1. Classification (NCBI taxonomy): domain Bacteria; kingdom Bacillati; phylum Actinomycetota; class Actinomycetes; order Mycobacteriales; family Mycobacteriaceae; genus Mycobacterium; species Mycobacterium sp. E1715. The sequence continues at coordinate 23,005 of NZ_LZJJ01000195.1, read as the reverse complement.
CACCAGCTTCCCGGGTGTGGAGCACACCCTCTCCGAGGACGGCAAGGGCGGACCGCCCAACAACGGAGTTGTGCTGGGGCAGTACCAGACTCGGGTGATCGACATGGCCTCGGCGTACGCCACGCTGGCCGCCTCGGGTCTCTACCACCGGCCGCACTTCGTGCAGAAAGTCGTCAGCTCCGACGGGCAGGTGCTCTTCGATGCCAGCAAGTCCGACAACAACGGCGAGCAGCGGATCCCGAAGGCCGTGGCCGACAATGTCACCGCGGCCATGGAGCCGATCGCCAGCTACTCGCGGGGCCACGCTTTGGCCGGCGGCAGGCCATCGGCGGCCAAGACGGGAACCACGCAGCTCGGCGACACGACCGCCGACAAGGACGCCTGGATGGTCGGATACACGCCGTCTTTGTCCACGGCGGTCTGGGTCGGCACCGCGAAAGGCGACGTGCCCCTCGTAACCGCCTCGGGCGCACCGGTTTACGGCTCGGGGCTGCCGTCGGACATCTGGAAGTCGACGATGGACGGTGCGTTGAAGGGCACGTCGAACGAGTCGTTCCCCAAGCCGACCGAGATCGGCGGTTATGCGGGCGTCCCAGCGCCGCCGCCTCCGCCCCCGGCGCCGTCGGTGACCGTCATACAGCCCACGATCGAGGTGGCGCCGGGCATAACGATCCCCGTCGGCCCGCCGACCACCATCACCAACGCGCCGCCAGGACCGGGCGGTGGCGGCCCAGGCGGGCCGGGCGGCCCCGAGCCTGGTGTCCCGCCGGGCGGTCCGCAAGCCCCCGGGCCGCAGCCGCCGCCGTGACCGACGCCGAGCAGCGCAGCGCCACCATCTCTCCGGCGCGATTGGCCGGCGATCTGCGTAGCGTCGACAACCGCGATTGCCCCAGCCGCACCGACTCGTTGGGCGCCGCGCTGGCGGAGGTCGTCGGGGGGCCGGTGGGTGGGCACGCGCTGATCGGCCGGACGCGGGTGATGACGCCGCTGCGGGTGATGTTCTTGATCGGACTGGTGTTCCTGGCGCTCGGCTGGTCGACGAAGGCGGCCTGCCTGCAGAGCACCGGAACCGGGACGGGCGATCAGCGGGTGGCCAACTGGGAGAACCAACGCGCGTACTACGAGCTGTGTTACTCCGATACGGTGCCGCTCTACGGCGCGGAGTTGTTGAGCCAGGGCAAGTTTCCGTACAAGTCGAGCTGGATCGAGACCGACGGCAGCGGCACCCCGCAGACCCGCTACGACGGCCGGCCCGCTGTGCGCTACATGGAGTATCCGGTGCTGACCGGGATGTATCAGTACGTGTCGATGGCGCTGGCGAAGACCTACACCGCGTTGAGCAAGCTGGCGCCGCTGCCGGTGGTCGCCGAGGTGGTGATGTTCTTCAACGTCGCGGCGTTCGGCCTGGCGCTGGCGTGGCTGGCGACCGTCTGGGCGACCGCAGGCCTGGCGGGACGCCGGATATGGGACGCGGGCCTGGTGGCCGCGTCGCCGCTGCTGATCTTCCAGATCTTCACCAATTTCGATGCGCTGGCAACGGGTTTGGCGATGGCCGGTGTGCTGGCATGGGCCCGCCGTAAACCGGTGCTGGCCGGCGTGCTGATCGGATTGGGCGCCGCGGCCAAGCTGTATCCATTGTTGTTCCTGGGCCCCATGGTGGTCCTGGCGATTCGGACGGGACGCTTCCGCGCTGTGGCGCGCACCGCCGCGACGGCCGCGGTGACATGGTTGTTGGTGAATCTGCCGGTTTTGGTGCTGTTTCCGCGCGGGTGGTCGGAATTCTTCCGGCTCAACACCCGCCGCGGTGACGACATGGATTCGCTTTACAACGTCGTCAAGTCGTTCACCGGCTGGCACGGATTCGACCCCAAGCTCGGGTTCTGGCAGCCGCCCACGGTCCTGAACACGGTGGTCACGGTGCTATTCGGAATCGGTTGCGCTGCAATCGCATACGTGGTGCTCACCGCCCCCCAGCGCCCGCGGCTGGCGCAGCTGTTGTTCTTGGTGGTGGCGGTGTTCTTGTTGACCAACAAGGTGTGGAGCCCGCAGTTCTCGCTGTGGCTGGTGCCGTTGGCGGTGCTCGCCTTGCCGCACCGCCGGATCCTGCTGGCGTGGATGACCATCGACGCGGTGGTGTGGGTGCCGCGGATGTACTACCTATATGGCAATCCGAACCGCTCGCTGCCCGAACAGTTCTTCACCACCACGGTGGTGTTGCGTGACGTCGCCGTCGTGGTGCTGTGCGCGTTGGTGATCCGCCAGATCTACCGGCCCGGCGAGGATCTGGTGCGTTGGGGCGGCCGGGTGGACGACCCGTCCGGCGGTCCCTTCGACCGCGCACCCGACGCCCCGCCCGGATGGCTGCCGGACTGGCTGCGCCCGGCCGGCCCGCGGCGCGCACCGGAGCCGGACCCCGAGGCCGAATCGGCGGTGCCGGCCGGGGTGGCGCCATGACGCTCGTCGCCGTTCCCTTGTTTCCCCGGGTGACCGCGCTCGACGCGGTGGGGCCCTACGAGGTGCTGCAGCGCGTTCCGTCGGTCGAGGTGGTGTTCATCGGTCACCGCCGCGGCGAGGTGCGGACGGAGAACGGGATGCTCGGCCTCTGCTGCGACGCGCGGTTCGATGAGGTCACGTCGCCGGACGTGGTGCTGGTTCCCGGCGGGATCGGCACCCGGCAGCTGATTCACGACGAGACCATCCGGAGCTGGCTGCAAGCCGTCCACCAAACCACGACGTTCACCACGTCGGTGTGCACGGGTGCGCTGCTGCTGGCCGCGGCGGGCCTGCTCGAGGGACTCACCGCCACGACGCACTGGCGGGCAAGCGACCTGCTGAACAAGCTCGGAGCCCGATACGTGCCGGACCGCGTCGTCGAGCACCTCCCGCAACGGATCATCACCGCCGCCGGGGTGTCCAGCGGCATCGACATGGCTCTGCGGCTGGTCGAACTCCTCGTCGATCGGCAGGCCGCGCAGGCCGCGCAACTGCTCATCGAATACGACCCGCAGCCGCCGTTCGACGCGGGCTCCCTGGCCAAGGCCGATCAGGCGACGGTCACGCGGGCCACCGCATACTTGGACGCCCGGCAGTAGCCGGATTGCCCGGCCGCCCGGATCCGCCGCGATTTTGGAGGCCACCCCGCCCATCCGGTAGCCTGATGCGGTTGCCGACGCAGGCGACCCTCCTGCCACGGAACGACCGTGGCCGCTTGAGACCAGAGGAGGTGGTGAGGTTTCCATGCGTCCATACGAAATCATGGTCATTCTTGACCCCACGCTCGACGAGCGCACCGTTGCTCCGTCCCTGGAGACGTTCCTGAACGTCGTCCGTAAAGACGGCGGCACCGTCGAGAAGGTCGACATCTGGGGCCGGCGCCGGCTGGCCTACGAGATCGCCAAGCACGCCGAGGGCATCTATGTGGTGGTCGACCTCAAGGCGGAGCCGGCGACGGTTTCCGAGCTCGACCGCCAGCTGAGCCTCAACGAGTCGGTACTGCGCACCAAGGTGATGCGCACCGACAAGCACTAACACCTGTGGCTGAGTCGTGGGCCCACCGTCGGTGGACTTGCGTAGGCTCAGCGAGGATACGTGCCATCCACCGTCTGAGAAGCGAGTAGCAGGGCGGACCTAGGAGGAAATTGTGGCTGGTGACACCACCATCACCGTCGTCGGAAACCTGACCGCCGACCCCGAACTGCGGTTCACCCCGTCCGGTGCCGCCGTCGCGAATTTCACCGTGGCGTCGACACCGCGAATTTATGACCGCCAGAGCGGGGAATGGAAGGACGGCGAGGCCCTCTTCCTGCGCTGCAACATCTGGCGGGAAGCCGCCGAGAACGTCGCCGAGAGCCTCACCCGGGGCGCCCGCGTGATCGTCACCGGCCGGCTCAAGCAGCGTTCCTTCGAGACGCGTGAAGGCGAGAAGCGGACCGTCGTCGAGGTCGAGGTCGACGAGATCGGCCCCTCGCTGCGGTACGCCACCGCCAAGGTGAACAAGGCCAGCCGCAGCGGCGGCGGCGGTGGCGGTGGTGGCTTCGGCGGCGGGGGCGGGTCCCGGCAGGGATCGGCGCCACCGGCGAGCAGCGCACCGGCCGACGACCCGTGGGGCAGCGCCCCGGCATCCGGGTCATTCGGCGGCGGCGACGACGAACCGCCGTTCTGAAGAACTTCAACAGTAAGAAACGGAAAGAAAGACAGTCATGGCGAAGTCCAGCAAGCGACGTCCGGCTCCGGAAAAGCCGGTCAAGACGCGGAAGTGTGTCTTCTGCGCCAAGAAGGACCAATCGATCGATTACAAGGACACCGCGTTGCTGCGCACCTACATCAGTGAGCGCGGCAAGATCCGGGCGCGTCGGGTCACCGGCAACTGCGTGCAGCACCAGCGTGACATCGCGATCGCGGTGAAGAATGCCCGCGAGGTGGCTCTGCTGCCCTTCACCTCCTCGGCGCGATAGCCGCCGAAGCTCGAGCGAAAGTACGAATAACGATGAAGCTGATATTGACGGCTGACGTCGACCACCTCGGTACGGTCGGCGACACGGTCGAAGTCAAGGACGGCTATGGCCGCAACTTCCTGCTTCCGCGCGGCCTGGCGATCGTCGCCTCGCGCGGCGCGCAGAAGCAGGCCGACGAGATCCGCCGGTCCCGCGAGAGCAAGGCGGTGCGCGACCTCGGGCACGCCAACGAACTCAAGACGGCGATCGAGGCGCTGGGCCCCGTCCAGCTGCCGGTGCGCACCGCGGCCGATTCCGGAAAGCTGTTCGGCTCGGTCACCTCGGGGGACGTCGTCGCGGCCATCAAGAAGGCCGGCGGTCCCAATCTGGACAAGCGAATCGTCCGGCTGCCCAAGTCGCACATCAAGGCCGTGGGCACCCACCCGGTGTCGGTGCATCTGCACCCCGAGGTCGACGTCGAGGTCGCCCTCGAGGTCGTGGCGGAGAGCTAACCCGGCAACCTTTGCTCTTACCCGGCGGCGGCCAGCTTCGGCCGCCGCCGGGCTCAGTTGTGCGGCCGGCACAGTCTTCGGCCTCTCGTCCGGCGGTCGCGGACGCGCGCCCTAGCGAACTGTTGCTCCGGTATATCCCGAGGGTCCTCTTTACCCTGCCGTAACGCTGCGAAAATGTGGCTGAAAGCCAACACGCCCGGAGCAGTAACCTGCGACGACACGCCGTAGAGATTCTTGTCCACACGAAATTCGTCGCGTTACATGGCCCTTAACAGCAGTGATGTCACGGCCCCTTGAATTCATACACAGGTTCTCCACACCCCACTCAACACAGGTGTCGACGGATATGCACACACGATGCACAGGTTCATAAACAGCCGCGCTTTCACCTACTAGCCAGCAACGTCTAACGTCGTCCCGGCGCGAGGCGTGCGAGTGCTGTGGGACGAAAGTGTCGGCTCCTTGACTTACGCTGAAGAAACCGGTTTTCGAATGTATGTTCGGGCGTGTGGCAGGGGAGGAGGGATCCATGGCGGTCGTCGATGACTTGTCGGCGGGCATGGATTCATCGGCGCCGAGCGAGGACTTCGGCCGCCAGCCACCGCAGGATCTGGCCGCGGAGCAGGCGGTGCTCGGCGGCATGCTGCTGAGCAAGGACGCCATCGCCGACGTGCTGGAACGGTTGCGGCCCGGCGACTTCTACCGACCCGCGCACCAGAACGTCTACGACGCGATCCTGGACCTGTATGGCCGTGGCGAGCCGGCCGACGCCGTGACGGTGGCCGCGGAACTGGACCGGCGCGGGATGCTGCGCCGGATCGGCGGCGCCCCCTATCTCCACACGCTGATCTCCACCGTGCCCACGGCCGCCAATGCGGGCTACTACGCGACCATCGTCGCCGAGAAGGCGCTACTGCGGCGGTTGGTAGAGGCGGGGACGCGGGTCGTGCAATACGGCTACGCGGGCGCCGAGGGCGCCGACGTGGCCGAGGTGGTTGATCGCGCACAGGCGGAGATCTACGAGGTTGCCGACCGACGGACGACGGAGGATTTCGTTCCGCTGGAGGACCTGCTGCAGCCGACGATGGACGAGATCGACGCGATCGCTTCCAACGGCGGCGTGGCGCGTGGCGTGCCGACTGGCTTCACCGAGCTCGACGAGGTGACCAACGGCCTGCACGCCGGTCAGATGATCATCGTGGCGGCCAGGCCTGGAGTCGGGAAGGCGCTCGCGTTGGACACGCTGCTGCCCACACCCTCGGGCTGGACGACGATGGGCGACGTCGCGGTCGGTGACGAGCTGCTCGGCGACGACGGGCGGCCGACGCGGGTGGTGGCCGCCACCGACGTGATGCTGGGACGGCCGTGCTATGAGGTGGAATTCTCCGACGGGACGGTGATCGTCGCCGACGAAGCCCATCAGTGGCTGACCGAAACTCGCGCATCCCGGAAGTCGGCGCAAGCCGCGGCGGTGGGCTACAACCGCTATAAGAATCAGCGCACCTTTGCGGCGGTGCGAACCACGGCCGAGATCGCCGAGACTCTGCGCTGCGACACGGTGGACCGGCGGCTGAACCACTCCGTGGTGAACGCGAGTGCGCTCGACCTACCCGAGCGCGAATTGTTGGTTCCCGCATACACGCTCGGGGCCTGGCTCGGCGACGGCACCAGTGCCGCGGCTCAGATCACCACGGCCGATCCGGAAATCATCATGCGCATCGAGGCGGACGGCTTGGTGGCCTTTCCGTCGGCGTCCGCGCGGTACCGCTACCACCTGCGCCTGCCGGCCGGCGCGGGGCCGGCTCCTCGCCAGTGCGCAGTTTGCGGCAAGTCGTTCATTCCCCAGACCAGTCAGGTGCGGACCTGTGGGCGCTCATGCGGTGGCCGGGCACGGTTCGTTTCTGCTCCGGTGCCGAGCCCGACGTGTATTCGTTGTGGGGGACCGTCGGCGGGGCTGCGGTTGTGCCAGAGCTGCCACGCCTCCGTGGGCACCCTGCAGGCGCGCCTGCGAACGCTCGGCGTGCTCGGTAATAAGCACATCCCGATCGAGTACCTGCGCGGGTCCGAGAGACAACGGCGCGCCCTGCTCGCCGGCTTGCTCGACACGGACGGGACGGTCACGGCGGGCGGTGCGGTCCAGTTCTCGGTCACCAGTCAGCGGCTGGCGTGCGATGCCGCCGAGCTGATCGTCAGCCTCGGCTATCGCTGCCAAACCTCGGCCAAGCGCGTCCGGGGTGGGCACGAGTCGTCGAGCACCGCATACACGCTGACCTTCTCCACGGACGACGTGGTGTTCGCGTTGCAGCGAAAGGCCATCGCGCACAAGGAACGAAGGGCCGCCACCGGTACCGCGCGCTCGGGCTCACGCTTCATTGTGGACGTCCGACCGGTCGAGACCGTCGCCGTGCGTTGTGTTGAGGTCGACAACGACAGCCACCTGTATTTGGCGAGCAGGGCCATGATCCCGACGCACAATTCCACTCTCGGTCTGGATTTTCTGCGGTCCTGCTCGATCAAGCACCGGCTGGCCAGCGTCATCTTCTCGCTGGAGATGAGCAAGTCCGAGATCGTCATGCGGCTGCTGTCGGCGGAGGCGAAGATCAAACTCGCCGACATGCGTTCCGGGCGGATGAGCGACGACGACTGGACGCGGCTGGCGCGCCGGATGAGCGAAATCAGTGAGGCGCCACTGTATATCGACGACTCGCCGAACCTGACGATGATGGAGATCCGCGCCAAGGCGCGCCGGCTGAAGCAGAAGGCCGACCTGCGTCTGGTCGTGGTCGACTATCTGCAGCTGATGTCGTCGGGAAAGAAGGTCGAGTCGCGCCAGCTCGAGGTGTCCGAATTCTCGCGCCAACTCAAATTGTTGGCCAAGGAACTCGAGGTGCCCGTGGTGGCGATCAGCCAGCTCAACCGCGGTCCCGAGCAGCGCACCGACAAGAAGCCGATGTTGTCCGACCTCCGCGAGTCGGGATCGCTGGAACAGGACGCCGACATGGTGATCCTGCTGAACCGGCCGGACGCGTTCGAGCGGGACGATCCGCGCGGGGGAGAGGCGGATTTCATTCTCGCCAAACACCGCAACGGCCCCACCAAGACGGTGACCGTCGCGCACCAGTTGCACCTGTCGCGCTTTGCCAACATGGCGCGGTAGGCGGCGCCATCTAGGGCCGGCATCGATGCGGTGACCGGCATGGCGCGGAAACCGGCACCGCCGCCGGCCCCTGGTCGGCCCGATCTCGTTGCTCAATCAGCCGCCGCGCGGACGCGTCTCGCCTCCATTGCGGCGAGCGAAGTGGCGACCACCAACACTCCGGTGGCCGCCACTTCGGCTACCAATGCGGCGGAGTTGAGCACTTCGCGGTCCGGAAGCTCAGATATGCCCAATTCGTGCTTGGTGTCCCCGGCCAGCACCCCGGGCCGCACCAAACACAAGAGGGCGGTGACGAATGCGACGACCGCGAAGCCGCACGCGACCAACCCGAGCACATTGACGCGCGTCGCGCCCACCATCGCGGCGGCTGCCGCGAGCGAGGCGATCACGATGGTCCAACCGGGCGCACTGTTCGCCATGCCGGCGAGGTGGGCGCCGTAGTGTTCGCCATGCTCGCCGATGTAGACGCCGAGACCATTCCACCGAAGGGGTAATCCCAGATGGTCTAAGTCAATCCACGGCAGAAGTGTCAGTGCGGCTGCCGCGATGGCTGCCACGACGGCTACTGCGGAGATTGGCTTGGTGAGCACCGCAGCCCCCCTTTCGACCGTTGGCTCGAACGATGATGACACCGGGCCGGTGCCTCCACGGATGCTGTGTCTCGATCTTAGGAAAAAGAGAGGCGAGAGCATTTCGTCTCCCTGTGGTCGCGGAGGTTTGGGTCGTACGCGAGCAGCGAGCCGGGCAGAGAGGCAACTTCCACCCGGAATCGCGCGGCTTGCCGTGACGCAGTAGTTTCCCTGACGTGATGTCCTCAGCTGCTCATGCCCTCATGCGGTGGATCAGTCCCTTCCTGACGGTGGCGGCTGTCGCCTGGATTTGTGCGCCGCATGCCGGTCCCGCCCCGGCGGTGCGCTTGGCCAGTGACGGCAACCCGTTGGCCGGTGCGCCGTTCTACGTCAATCCCAATTCGGCGGCGATGCGCGCCGCGCAGAGCGCCGATCCGCCGAGTGCCGAGTTGACCGCGATCGCCAACACGCCGCAGGCCTACTGGATCGTCCCCGGAGGTTCGGCAGCCACCGTCGGCAAGTACGTCGGCGACGCGAACGCCGCCGGCGCCATCCCGGTGCTGACGATTTACGGCATCCCCCACCGCGACTGTGGCAGCTTCGCCGCGGGCGGCATGGGGTCGGGCGCGGACTACCGAGGCTGGATCGACGGAATCGCGTCTGGCGTCGGCGCCTCGCGGGTGGCGATCATCGTCGAGCCCGACGCGCTTGCGATGGCCGACTGCTTATCGGGGGATCAGCGCCAGGAGCGCTACGACCTGGTCCAGTACGCCGTCGACACGCTGACCCGAGACCCGGCCGCGGCCGTCTACGTCGACGCGGGGCACTTGCGCTGGCATAGCGCCGAGGACATGGCGGGCAGGCTCAACCAGGCCGGTGTGGGCCACGCGCGTGGTTTCAGCGTCAACACGGCCAACTTCTTCACCACCGAGGACGAAATCGGTTATGGAGAAGCAATTTCGGGCCTCACGAATGGTTCGCACTACGTGGTCGACACTTCCCGCAACGGAGCCGGACCGGCACCCGACTCCGGGCTCAACTGGTGCAACCCGGGCGGCCGAGCGCTCGGCACCCCGCCGACCACGGCGACCGCCGGCGCACACGCCGACGCCTACCTGTGGATCAAACGTCCCGGCGAATCCGACGGAACTTGCGATAAGGGCGATCCGCCTGCGGGCACCTTCGTCAGCCAGTACGCCATCGATCTCGCACACCGGGCGGGCCAGTAGTCGAGGCGTGCAGCCGGCGAGCGCCAAAGGCGTTCGTGCGGTAAGAAAGTGCGTACACGAAAGCCTGCCAAGCAGCGAGCGGGATTCGACCGGCTTCGACGAAAAGGCTTGAGTTATGCCCGCATGGAGACACCGCAGCGCCACGACCGAGAGCAGGACGACCGACGCCGGCCGCAGCGTCGGCGTAGAAATCGAAGTCGAGGTCACCGAACCGGCGGTGCTGGATTTCCAGGTGGCGGTCAGCCGGCAGCCGGGCATCGATGTGAGCGAATCCCTGCGGATCACGCGAAACGGCAAGGCGCTGGAACCGCGAGAGGTCATCGGCGCGCATCAGTCGCGCATCCATGTCGTGGCGGCCGAAAAAGGAACGGTCACGGTGTCGTACGCGGCGACGGTCACCGGGCGGGCGGACCCGGCGCCGGTGAACGACATCGACGCCATCACGTATCTGCGCCCGAGTAGGTACGCGGAGGCCGACAAGTTCTTCGGTTTCGCCGCAACCGAATTCGAGCAGTACGCGACCTCGGTGACGTTGCTGGAGAAGGTCTCGTCTTGGGTCGGCACCCGGCTCAGCTATGTCCCGGGATCCAGCGATCCGATCGACGGGGCCACCGACACATTGCTCGCGGGCGCGGGCGTGTGCCGCGACTATGCCCATCTGGTGATCGCGTTGCTACGCGCGGTCAACGTCCCGGCGCGACTGGTGGCGGTGTACGCGCCGGGGTGCCATCCGATGGATTTTCACGCCGTGGCCGAGGCCTTGATCGACGGTGTGTGGCGCGTCGTCGACGCGACGTGCCTGGCGCCCCGACAGTCGATGGTGCGGATCGCCACCGGCCGCGATGCCGCCGACACCGCATTTCTCGACAACCACGGGGGCGCCATCACCGTGCAGAACATGACCGTCACCGCTGTCGTCGACGGGGAGCTGCCCAGGGACTCGGTCGAGCAACTCGTGAGCCTCGGGTAGCGGCGCGGCGCCGCCGTCGTTCAGCGGAAGCGGATATCCGCCGTCGCCAGCCCGAAGATCTTCCTACCGCCGGACTTTGCGACGACGATGACGACACCGGCCCGGGTCGCCGGGTCCAGTGACTTGATCCGTCCGCTGTATTCGATGTCTGCACCGTCGGTGGCCGAGACGATCGCGGGTTGGGCCAGCCGCACCGCATACCGGCTCACCGCGCCGGGGTCTCCCGACCACGAGGAGATGAAGGCCGCGCCCAAACCCATGGTGAGCATTCCGTGGGCGATCACGTCGGGCTGGCCTGCCAGCTTGGCGACGTTCTCGTCCCAGTGCAACGGATTGGCGTCGCCGGCGACACCGGCGTAGTTCACCAGGTCGCCGCGCGACAGGCGGGCGTGGTGCACCGGTAGCTCGTCACCGACTTTCAGGTCATCGAAGCACGCAGTGCCCGGGATGCGGTCCGTACCGGCTTGGGCGATCCGAACGTCACTCGCCTGGCGCACAGTCTTCCGATAGGCCGCTTCCGAGGTGTCGATTCCGGCGAGGTTCACGTCGTGCATCACCACGTTCTTCGCGGCCACCAGCATCTCCGGATCGACGTCGTCCGCGGTGACACCCACGACGGTGGTGTGCATGGTGTGCACCCGCTCGCCGGCGGAGTCGGTGAACGTGTTGGTCACGGTGATCAGGTCACGGCCGGCGACTCTGCGGACCGACGAGAGTTCGACGTCGGTGTGCAATTCGTCGCCCGCGACGATCGGTCGGTGCTGCTCGAAGACTTCTTCGGTCTGCAGATACATGTCATAACCGACGACGACCGATTCGAACAGGTGGCGATTGGCGACCATGCCGGGGATCGACGTGAACGTCAGCGGCGCCACCAGCCCCGAATATCCCAGCTCCGCGGCGGTCGCGACATCCCAGTGGGCGGGGTGGTAGTCCTGGACAGCCCGGGCGTACTCCCGCACTTTCTCCCCGGAGACCCGGTACGGTTCGTGGACCTGGTAGTAGTGGCCCACGCGGGATTCGAGCGTTGGCGTTTCGGCTGGTGCGGTCATTAATTGCTCAACATTTCTATCGACCGGTTCGCTGCGGCCGACGAAGGCACCCTAACCCGCAGAGACCCGCGACCATCGACGCGGTCGGTCGGCGAGCTGCGGCGAACGGGCGAGAGGCGCCGGCCCGCCGGCGCGCGTCTGGCCACGTAATGTCGATGGCCATGACCGTTTATGCCTTGAATCTCTTCGATGTGGCCGATGCCGAGGAGTACCGCGCATACTCGCGACGGTCGCCCGCCGAGGTTGCCGAGCATGGTGGTCGCGTTGTTGCGCTCGGCAGTTTTCAGGAGGCGATCGTCGGCGACATCGAGCCCCGCCAGGTGCTGATCCTCGTGGAGTGGGAGTCGCGGGAGGCCTTCGACAGCTACTGCAACGACCCGGACCTCGCCGACCTGCATCCGCATCGCGAGAACGGATCGTCGAAATACATCTGGCACCTGTTCGACCGTCTCGACGATCTCAGGCCCGTGCTCCGTCGATGAGCGTGGCCAGGATGGGGGACGGCCCCGCCTCCGGGTGCCCGGCCGGTTCAGATCTTGAGGTAGCCCTTGTCGGCGGGGATTTGGGCGGCGGTGACCAACGACGACGCGTCGCTGGCAAGCCAGACCACGATGTCGGAGACCATGTCGGGAGGCGCGAGGGACTCGGTCGGCAGTGCGCCGGGCGAGAAGCTGTGGATGTAGTGCGGGTGGTCCTGGAAGGTTTGGTACATCGACAGGTCGTTACCCATCGGGGTGTCGGTGCCGTATGGGTGCACGGAGTTGACGCGGATCCCGAATTCGCCGAGCTCGACGGCCAACGAATTGGTCAGTCCGACGACGCCGAATTTGCTTGCGCAGTAATGCCCACATCCGGGGACGGCCTTGATCCCGGCCGCGGAGCTGATGTTGATGATCGACCCACCATTGCCGGCCGCGATCATCACGGGCACAACGGATTTCATGGTGTTCCACAGTCCGGTGAGATTGATATCGATGGTCTCCTGCCACTGCCGGGGTGAAATCTCCCATACCCGGCCCCAATTCAGCACGCCGGCGTTGGCCACGACGATGTCGAGCCGGCCGAACTGTTCGATGGCATTCGCCACGATCCGCTGTTGGCCGGACAGGTCTCGGACGTCGACTTCGTCGGCGAAAATCTTGCGGCCCTCGCCCTCCACCAGATTGACGGTTTCGGCAAGATCTTCGGGTAGGGCGGATGGGTAGCCGTTGTGTTCGGCGACGGGTGCGCAGGCATCGATAGCGACAATGTCGGCGCCGGCCCGGGCGAGCCGGACGCAGTGGGAGCGGCCCTGGCCGCGGGCGGCCCCGGTCACGTAGGCGACTTTGCCGGCGAGGGGGGCGATTGGCTCGGTCACGCCGATAGCTCCTCTGCTTGCTGCGCTGGCTCGGAGTGTTTCGCCGATGATAAGCATCGCCGTTCCGACGTTTGACGAAATGGCAGAAAATTGGGATTGCCAAGTCAGGGACTCGACCGCGTCGCGGCGGCTGCGTGCGACAGTTACCGGATGACACGTGTCGCCGTGATCGGCGCCGGACCGGGCGGCTTGGTGGCGGCGCGCTGGCTGTTGTCGCAAGGGCTCGAGCCCACGATCTTCGAGCAAGGTTCGACGCTAGGCGGGCAGTGGGCGACGTCGGAGGAATGCAGCGGCATCTGGCCGGGCATGCACACCAACAGCAGCCGCACCATGACGGCCTTCAGCGACCTCGAGCATGACAGCGAACTCGTCTACCAACCCAACCGCGACATTCTCGACTATCTGCATCGCTACGCCGCCAAATTCGGTCTGACGTCACGCATTCGGCTGCGCAACCGAGTCGAACTGGTCAGCCGGGACGACAAGCCCGGCTGGCTCCTGCGCCACGCCGAGGGTATCGACAGATTCGAGCGAGTGGTGGTGGCCAGTGGCAGGTTCAGTGCGCCGGCGGTCCCCCCGGTCGCGGGGCTGGAGACTTTTTCCGGCTGCGCGGGTGCGACGACGACGTTCGGCTACCGGGACGGCACCGCATATCGCGGCAAGCGGATCTTAGTGGCCGGCTGCGCGATCAGTGCGCTCGAAGTCGCTTCGGAGATAGCGCAACTCGGAGCGGCGCACGTGGTTGTGACGCAGCGGCGGCAACGGTACGTCGTCCCCAAATTCGTTTCCGGCGTCCCCACCGACCATCTGCTCTATACGCGATACGGCACCCTGTCGGAAGAGCGCCTCCCGGCTGAGGACGTCGAGGGCCAGTTGAAGGAGATTGTGCTCGGGGCCGCGGGAAGCCCCGAGCAGTACGGAGCCCCGGCGCCGGACCCTTCGGTTCTCACGGCTGGCGTGACCCTCAGTCAGCATTATCTCCCGCTGGTCGCGGAGGGCCGAATCTCGGTGCGGCCGTGGATGAAAACGGTGGCGGGCAGGAGGGTGGTTTTCGCCGACGATCATGCGGAGGAGTTTGACGGAATCTTCTTCGGGACCGGTTTCAATCTGCGCCTACCGTTCTTGAGCGAAGACGTTCAGAAGGTTCTGGACCTCGACGCGGTGCACCTGGACGCGGACCGGTACACCTTCCATCCGGAGCTCCCCGGGCTGGCCTTCGTGGGGATGTGGGACCAGGCGGGCGGGTACTTCGTGCCGCTCGAGCTCCAGGCCAGGTGGATCGCCTACGCGTGGGGCGGTGTCATTCCGGCCGTGGGTGATCGCGAGCAGCGGCTGGCAATCAACGCCTACCGCGCCCGCCGGGGTGCGTCGCAGAAGTCGCGATTGAACCTCGTCGCCATCGCCTTCGCCCGGGCCGCGGGCGTGGAGCCGAGACTGGACAACTGGCCGAACCTGCGCCGCGCGTTGTTATTCGGCCCACTGGCGCCGAGTTGCTTTCGGCTGGAGGGACCTGACGCGCTTCCGGACGCGCCGGAGCGGTTTGTCCGAGAGGCCGCCCGGTTCGGTGCCATCACTTCGAATGACATGACAGAGCGCGAACAACGCTATTTGGCGGCGCTCTCTGACAGCCACCCCTAGTCCGCGGCGGCCAGCACGTCACGTACCGCATCGTCGACCGTGGCCAGCAAGTCCGGGTCGATACCGGCACGTCCGCGAACCAGGACCGAGGCGTTATTGGCCGGCGGCAGGCCCTCGGCCGGACACAGGCCGTCCGGCAGCTTGCCGATCATCGGCAACAACGCCACTCCGAGCCCCGACCGAACCGCCGCGTACAGGCCGGACAGGTCCCCGCACTCGGCGGCGATCTCGTAGACGATGCCGTGATTTTCCAGGATCGCGAAGGCCGGTTCGCGCAAGGTGCACGGCTCGGAGAAGACCACCAATGGTAGGGGGTCGCGCGGAAGCACCGACAGCGTTCGCGCCGAAATCCATTGCAGCCCAACTACTCCCGATGCGTTGGCGCGATCCAGGCCCGCGCCGTCGACCATGATCGCCAAGTCGACCAGCCCACGTTCGATCGAGTCGGCGAGCGACACGTTGCGGTCGAGTCGGAAGCGCACCCGCCGGTCGGGAAGCCGGTCTCGCAGGATGCCCGTCAGTCCGGCCAGCATCACGTCCGCGCCGTGCTCGGTGGCGCCGATCGTCAGAAGCCTGGGCTCCGTGGCGCCCAGGTCGTCGAGCGCCCTGTCGTGCGCGGACAAGATCGTCCTGGCGTGCCGCAGGGCCTTCAGTCCGATTTCGGTGAACACGATGCCGCGGCCGGAGCGTTGGATTAGCGGCTCACCGACGACGGCTTCGACTCGGCGCAGATGCTGGCTGACCGCGGACTGGCTCAGGTGCAGCGCGGCGGCGGCGCGGTGAAACCCGCCACAGTCGGCGACCGCGACCAGGCTGCGCAACGGCGCGATGTCCAGCACCTGGGCCATAACCGCACGATAGTCTGATCAGTGAATCTAATCAATCGTTGCGCCGGAAGCGCCGGTTTCGCGCAGCCGGATCGGAAATCGATAAGGCAACGCGATCAATCGCGATCAGCATTATTCGTTGGACGGTGGGCGGCGGTCTGAGCAAGCATGGGTCGCATGGACTTGACGCGCATGCCGCTGACCACCGCGTCGGCGGTGACGTTCCTCTACGCACTCGGTTACCCGATCGGGGTGCTGGCGGTGACCGCCATGGCGCCGATGGATGCCCTGGTGCTGCGATTTGCTTTGGCCGCAATCATTTTGACCGTATGGGCGGCCTTCGCCAAGGCGCCCTGGCCGCGGGGGGCACAGTTCGGCCACGTCGTGGTGGCAGGTCTGCTGATCCAGGCCGTGCAATTCTGCTGCTGCTACGAGGCCTTTCGGCTCGGGTCACCGGCGGTGCTGTGTGCGGTGGTGATCGCGATGAACCCCGTCGCCACGGCCATCCTGGCCGCGGTGTTCCTGAGCGAGCCGCTCGGGCGGCAACGGGTGGCCGCGCTCGCGCTCGGCGTCGTCGCTGTGCTCGCGGCGTGTGCCAGAAGGCTGACCAGCACCCACGGCCTGGACCCCGTGATCGTGTTGCTTGGCGTTGCGCTGCTTGGGCTTTCGGCCGGCGGCGTCTACCAACAGCGGTTTTGCACCGGCGTCGACTTCCGCACGATGAGCGCGATGCAGAATGCGGTCGCGCTGGTTCCCGCGGCGGCGCTTGCGTTGCTGACGCCGTTCACCGTGCATGACGTCCGGCAGGCGGCGATCGCGATTGCCGGCATGGTGCTGTTAAACGCGACCCTGGCGGTGAGCCTTTATGTCCGCGCCATCAACGCCCACGGCGCGGCGGCGGTGGCGATGCTGTTCGCCGTAATCCCCGCACTCGCCGGGCTACTCTCCTGGCTCATGCTGGGCCAGCGTCCCGACGTCGGCGTCGGGATCGGCCTGGTTCTGGGCGGACTGGCCTGCTGGCTCAACGGCCGGGGGGCACGCGCGCGCCGTGGGGCCGCGGGACGTGGGGCCGCGGGACGTGGGCCTGAACAGATCTCGGCGGCCGCGGTTGACCAGCGCATCCAGGTGTCGTGCGGGTCGCCATCGAGTGCGCGGGGGTAGCGCTCGATCGGGTTCGGATCCGGGTGCGGCGCCGCCCCGAAAAGCCCGTCGGACGCGCTCTTCCCAACGACTCCGCTGCGGCTACGGTGATGTCTATGACGCCGGCCGGCCGCTCGTCCGCAAACCCAGTGAAGCGGCGCCCGAGAGACCGCAAAGCGCAGATCGCGAGGGCGGCCGGCGATGCGTTCAGCGAGCTCGGATACCACGCGGTGAGCATGGAAAACATCGCCGCGCGGGTCGGAATCTCGGCGGCGGCGCTGTATCGCCATTCGCAGGGCAAATACGACCTGTTTCGCTCCGCGGTCCTGGCGCTCGGTCAGCTGCTCGTGGACGCCACCGAGTTCGCCGATCAGCTGCCCGCCGACGCCGATCCCCGGGAAACGCTGCGCGCACTAACTGCTGCCCTGATCGACACCACCATCGTCAACCGCACCGCGGGGGGACTCTATCGATGGGAGGGCCGCTATCTGCACGGGGAGGACGAGGAGGTGCTCACCGAGCAGGTCAGGCTGGTCAACCGGCGTCTGCAGCGGCCGTTGATCAGACTTCGGCCCAAACTGCAGTCGCGGCAGCGTTGGGTGCTCTCGGCGGCAATTTTGAGCGTCATCGGCAGCATCACCGATCACCGTTCCCGGCTCAGCAACGACGAGATCCGGGCGACGCTGGCCGACATCGTGGCCGCGATATCAAAGGTGGACGTGCCGGTGCAGCGGCCGAGCGAGTCGGAGCCGGCGCAAGCGGTGACGATGACGAGGGCCGTCGGCAGCTATGAACTGCTGTTGCACGAATCGATTCGGTTGTTCAATGACCGTGGCTATCGGGAAACCGGCATGGAGGAGATCGCCGCGGCCGTGGGCATACCGGTGGCCAGCATCTACCAATACTTCCCCAGCAAGGCCGCGATACTGGCGGTCTCCTATCGCCGCGGCGCCGACCAGCTCTCCGGCGACCTGTCCACGATCCTGGCCGCGGGCGGTGATCCGGAGCAGTCGCTGCAGCGGCTGATCGACGCCTTCATCGAGCGGCTGTTCGCCAACCCCGAATTGGCCCGCGTCTACTACACGGAGCGCCACAACGTGCCGGACAACGAAGCGGTGCTCCTCTACAACATTCACCGCTCCACCGTCGAATCCTGGGCGCGGCTGGCGGTGGCGGCCCGGCCCGGGCTGACGCTCGGCCGGGCGCGATACGCCGTACACGCCGCCTTCGCCCTGGCCGTCGACATCGGCCAGCTCGTCATCCCCGGCCCCGGCGAGCCCGCCCGCATGACGCTGCGCCGACTGATGGCGACCACGCTGCTCGGCGAATCCGCCACACCTTCCGGTGGGGCAGCCCAGGGCGGCGCGCGCCGCCGTTGATTCGGAAAGCAAGCCCGCGCGCGAATGACGCTGTACTTGTTGACGCGCCGGCGAGCGACGGTGCGCGTTAATCGGCTTCAAAACGCCCTCAGCGCAATAAACTCGTCCCCACCGGGCCGCACGGAATCTCAACAACGCCTATCCAACAATCCGAATTGCTATTAACATACGGGGAACGTCGGTATGGTACCTAGTCTCCGCGAAAGGCATGCCCGATGCTTCACAGGGTCCGTCAGCTGCTGGACTACCAGTTGACGATCGCCGAGCTGCTGGGTCTGGCCGTGCTGCTGGGCACGCCGTACCTCATCGTCGGGGTGATCTGGTCATCGACCCACACGAGCCACCTGCGCGACATGCAAGGTATCGATCTGGTCGTCTCGTTTCTCGGCTCGATCGTGTCCTGGCCGGTGCTGATCTTCGCCAACGTGTGCATGACCTAGGGCACGGGATGATCAAACGCGGACCCCTGGCCTTCGCCGCGGCCGTGGTGGCTTTGACGCTCGGGCTTCTCGCGCTGCGGTTCCCGGTATTCATCGACGAATACGATCAATTCGGTTGGCAAGTCAAATGCGGCAGCGGATTCACCACGGATTTGGCCCAGGCCGCGAGCGCTGACAGGGACGAAAGCGGGACGGCTAACTACGTCGGCCAATGTGACAGCGCGCTGATGATCAGGCGCGTCTGGGCGATTCCGGCGGCGGCGCTCGGCGGCCTCACGCTGGTGGGGCTGGCGGGGGTGGCGCTCGCACACGATCGCCGCAAGCTCCGCGAAGATCACGCGCCTTAAAACTAGTCGTATTGGCGCACAACCGCGTTCATCGCGGCCACGCCTAGCGCGTGCTCTCGTCGGGAAGGTCGCGCCGGGACTGGTGCCGCCCCGGCGCGTCCGGGTCCTCGTTCTGATGCTCGAGCTGCTCCTGCAACTTGCGCTGTTCCTCGGTCGCCTGCCGGGCGTCCTCGGGCGCGGGTGGCGGGTCGAAATTTACCTGCTGGTCCACGTGGATCTCCTCTGACCGTCAGCGATGCTCCAGTCAGGATCTCCCGAATGCCAGGCATCGAAACCTGGCCGGTCGTCCGCGCAGGCTAGCCCAGATGTGCGGACAGCAGCCAGGCTCCGATCGACTTGCGGCCGTTGCCCTCGTCACGAATGTCGGCACCCCCGAACGCCTGAAAGCCTTCCGCGACGCTGTCGGGCACGTTGGCGTGAATGCGCGCCGGCCGGATCTCGTCGATCACCCAGTACTTGGACACCACGTCCCGCAACTCGTCCTCGGTGACCGCATTGACCGGGCCGTCGGCCGGCATGCCCGCCCGGTCGAACACCAGCACGAAATACGAGGCGCCGGGGGCGGCGGCCCGCACGATCGACTGCTGGTAACCCTCGCGCAATTCGACGGGCATGGAGTGGAACAGCGTGGAGTCGACGATGGTCCCGAAACGGTCGTCGTAGCCGTCGAAGGAGCTGATGTCGGCGACGTCGAAGGTCGCATTGGCAAGGCCGCGCCGGGCGGCCTTCTCGCGCGCCAGCTTGATGGCGGTCGGCGACTGGTCGAGGCCCACCGTGGTGAAGCCACGCTCGGCAAGGAACAGCGACACCGCCGCCTCGCCGCAACCGGCATCGAGTACGTCACCGTGGAACTTCCCGGCTTCGATGAGAGCCGCGATCTCCGGCTGTGGCTCGCCGATGCTCCACGGCGGCCGATTACCCTCGCCCATCTCCGGGGCCTCGCCCTTGTAAGCGGATTCAAACATTTCCTGAGTCGGCTGAGTCATGCCACAGTTATATCAAGTGCGCTGATATATGTCAACGAAATTGATACCTGGCGCACGCGCTCACCCCGAGGATGGCCGTGCGGTAGCCGGAGTGTTTGCCGAACGAAGTCAGTTCGCCGTTGGGTACTTCGGGCCCCTTGGGCGCGATCGCCCGCTGTGCGGCGACCGCGGCTGCGGTGGCGCCGTCGGCCGGAAGCCGGATCCCAGCTCTCGCCGTCGGTAGTTAGATCATTTAAGCGGTTCGTGCCCCTGTGCGCCCGGGGGCGAAGATGACTATCGCGCACGGACATGTTGAGATCGGGTATGGCCGACGACATCGAACTGAGCCCGCGGGACTGGGTGCGCGAGCAGACCGAGCAGATCCTCAAGCAAGGCACCACCGACGGGGTCGAGATTTTCGATCGGCCCGTCGTCCTGCTGACCGTGACCGGGGCGAAATCCGGGAAGAAGCGGTATGTGCCGCTGATGCGCGTCGAAAACGACGGCCGTTACGTCATTGTCGCGTCGAAGGGTGGCGCACCCGAGCATCCGTTGTGGTACTTCAACCTGCAGGCCAACCCCGAGGTGACGTTGCAGGATGGCGAGAGGGTCGTGACGCTGAGGGCGCGCGAGCTCGAGGGGGCCGAGCGCGAAGACTGGTGGCAGCGCGCGGTCGAAGCGTATCCGCCGTACGCCGAATATCAGACGAAGACAACGAGGCAGATACCGGTCTTCGTCTTGGAGTAAACGGTCCGCCGCCCAGTCACTTTCGCCAACGGCTCGCGTCGCCCGCCATTCTCTTGGCCCGGCGAATTTGCGCCGCAAAAGATTTGCATTCGATATGCGCCCGGCCCGTCGTGTTGCGACCGGCCTGGCCGCCCCATACCTTCGGTACGCATAAGCCATAGCAGGCTAACCAGAACAATGATGTTCCCGGCGAATGTAATCGTCTGTGCTGCAGGGTTTTACATTGCACAATTCGGCGCGTTACGGGCAGGTCCCGAACGTGCCCTCATGCGTAACCCAGGGAGGGCCCATGCAACGCGTCGAGCAGCTGGGGGAACACGATACCGAGACGGACGCCCGCGGCGGCCGGTTTCGCGCGGCCATGCAGTACGACCTTCCGGCGTCATTGGTAGTGTTCCTGGTGGCGCTTCCGCTGTCGTTGGGTATTGCGCTCGCCTCCGACGCCCCGGTGCTATCCGGCCTGATCGCGGCGATCGTCGGGGGGATCGTCGCGGGGTGTCTCGGTGGGTCACCGTTGCAGGTGAGTGGCCCGGCGGCCGGGCTGACGGTCATTGTTGCTGACCTGGTATCCCAATTTGGCTGGGCCGTAACATGTTTGATCACAGTAATTGCCGGCGCCCTGCAAGTTGTGTTGGGTATCAGCCGGATTGCACGCGCCGCCCTGGCGATCTCGCCGGTCGTTGTGCACGCCATGCTGGCCGGCATCGGCATCACGATCGCCTTGCAGCAGGTGCACGTATTGCTGGGCGGTGAATCGCAGAGCTCGGCCTGGACGAACGTCGTCGGGCTGCCCGCGCAGGTCGTGGGCGCGCACCGGCCCGGGCTCGTGCTGGGCCTGCTTGTCATCGCCATCCTGATCGCTTGGCGCTGGGCGCCGGCTCGGGTGGCCAAGATTCCCGGTCCGTTGGTAGCCATCGTGGGCGTCACGGTCATCTCGGTCGTGTTGCCGTTCAACGTGTCCCGTATCCGATTGGAAGGCTCGGTGCTGGAGGCGCTGCAGCTGCCCCAGCTCCCGCAGGGTAACTGGGGGGCGGTCGTGATTGCGGTTATCACGGTCACGCTGATCACCAGCGTGCAAAGCCTGCTGACGGCGGTCGCGATCGACCGGATGCACACCGGGGCGCGGACCGACTTCAACCGTGAGTTGATCGGACAGGGCGCGGCGAACATGGCGTCGGGCGCGATCGGCGGGCTTCCCATCGCCGGGGTCATCGTGCGCAGCGCGGCCAATGTCAACGCAGGGGCCAAGACCCGGGCATCGACGATCATGCACGGGCTCTGGATCATGGTGTTCGCCGTGCCCTTCGCGGGATTGGTCGAACAGATCCCGACCGCGGCGCTCGCCGGCCTGCTCATCGTCATCGGCATCGAGCTGCTGAAGCCCGCGCACATCGAAACCGCGCTGCGCAACGGCGATCTGGCCGTCTATCTGGTGACCATAGTCTCCGTCGTTTTTCTCAATCTGCTACACGGCGTGCTGATCGGGCTCGCGGTGGCGGTCGCCGTGACCGGGTGGCGGGTAGTTCGGGCCAGGGTGGAAGCGAGGCCCGTGGGCGATGAATGGCATCTAATCATCGAGGGGGCATGCACCTTCCTGGCGCTGCCCCGCCTCACCGGGGTGCTCGCCACTATCCCCGAGCGCACCACGGTCACCGTCCACCTGCTGGCCAATTACCTCGATCACGCTGCGCACCAAGCGATCAGCGACTGGCAGCGCCGGCACTGCGCGACGGGCGGAGACGTAAACGTGCACAACCGGAAGCTGGAACCGTATGGGCGCGAGGGTAAGTCGTCGAAGTCCGAGCGCCGAGCGGCCCATCTCAGCCTGGTCGAAGCGGAGGCCGGCTAGTCCGCCCGGCCAGGCTCATCGATTCAGGTCGGCGGCGATCTGCCCCAACACGGCGAGGTGGTCGTCGACGGTGGACAGCCCCGCGTTCATCGTGTTGACCGATAGGTGGGTGGCGCCGGCATCTCGCCAGGCCGCTATCTCGCGGGCGGTCCGGACGCGGTCGCCGGTCCAGCTGACCCGGCCCTCCATGCCAAGCCGGTCCGCGTCGCGGCCGGCGGCCGCGGCGGCGCGCCGCACCTGCTCGCGGGCGTGGTCCAAACCGGGGCCGGGGGCGGTCATCGGGAACCAGCCGTCCGCGAGCCGGCCCGCGCGTTGCAGCCCGCGATCGGAGGCCGCGCCGATCCACACGGGAATGGGGCGTTGGACGGGCAACGGGGCCAGCCCCGCCGCGGTC